>DATDGH010000496.1:0-9506 GCA_036522215.1 Candidatus Angelobacter sp.
ACGTGCGTGCACGGCTCCGCGCGTGATGAGGATGAATATGTCCTGGTGGCGCGTGAAGCCTACGCGCTGCTGGCGGAGGCCACCGCTCCCCTGACTTTCTTTGGTCATACTCACATCCAGTGCTGCTTTTGCATGGAACAACAGACACGTCTGGGACAGGTGCTTGTTCCCAACTATGCTTCGCCGCAGGGCGAACAGCAGTTCCAGATCTACCTGAAGTCCGGGACAAAGTACCTGATCAATCCCGGCTCCATCGGGCAGCCCAGGGACAACGATCCGCGAGCGGCATTCCTGCTCTACGATAGCAGCGAGGGCTCAGTTACTTTTTATCGCGTTCCTTACAACATTGCAGCAACACAGAGGAAAATCCGCGCCGCTGGTCTTCCTGACCGGCTGGCCGACCGCCTGGCGGAGGGACGTTGAAACAAGACCCGCTCTTCACTGATCCGGCTGCGAAAGAGTCTGTTCCCATCGCTCATATTGACGGAGGTGCTCGAGGCAATCCGGGGCCGGCTGCTTATGGTGTCGTCATCCGCGACAAGGACGGCAAGACGCTGGCGGAGCTGGCGCAATATCTTGGAGCGCAGACCAACAATTTCGCCGAGTATTCCGGCTTGCTTGCCGCGCTGGAGTACGCCCAGAAAGAGAATTTTCCGGGGCTCAAAGTCTTCAGCGATTCCGAGCTGCTGGTGAAACAGATACGGGGTGAATACAAGGTGAATCATCCCGTATTGAAGACGCTGTGGGCCCGCGCCAAAGAGCTTGCGCGCAGGCTCCCATACTTCTCTATTCAACACGTCCTGCGGAGTTCCAACCGGGACGCCGACCGGCTGGTGAACCAGGTGTTAGACGTCGAGGAAAGAAAGCGCCGAAGATGACAAGAAAGAATATTTCCAGCGGAACAAAGTGGGAGCCTGTCGTAGGTTACTCGCGGGCGGTGCGAGTAGGAAATCTGGTCCATGTGTCCGGCACCACGGCTACGGATGCTAATGGCAACGTGGTTGGCGTGGGCGATGCCTATGCCCAGGCGGTGCAGACACTGCGCAACATTGAATCCGCGCTGCAGAAAGCGGGCGCCAGTCTGAAAGACGTGGTGCGGACGCGCATGTATGTAACCAATATCGCTGCCGACTGGGAAAAGGTGGGCAAGGCCCACGGCGAGTTCTTTGGCAACATCCGCCCCGCAACCAGCATGGTGGAAGTTTCCCGCCTGATCACGCCGGAGATGCTGGTGGAGATTGAGGCCGAGGCGGTAATCGAGCAGGATCAGCTCTAGTAACTGCTGCTCTCCGTTTCTATTCTCTTGCATAAAGCCCTGGACAAGGCGTATTCATATTGGCTTCCAGATTCAGGAAGGAGCCTTCATCGTGCTACGCCGCGTCATCGCATTTACGCTTTTCTTTGCTCTGTCGTTCTACATCAGTGCTGCGCAGGAGCCAAAGGCTGCAACACCGGAAAAACCCATTGCCATCCATGCCGGTACGCTGATTGATGGGATCTCCGCCCAGCCTCGCCACAACGTGCTGATTGTCATCCGCGGAAAAAAGATTGTCAGTGTGGGTGAAGGCCAGCCGCCGGCGGGAGCGCAGGTCATCGACTTTCCCGCAAGCATCACTGTGCTCCCCGGGATGATTGATACTCACACCCACATTTTTCTTCAAGGTGAGGACCCGGCTGAAGGCGGTTATGACATTCAGCTCTTGAAGTATCCATCGTCCTACCGTGCGGCGCGCGCTACGGTTGCGGCGCGGCGCTGCCTGGAGCAGGGCTTCACGACCATCCGCGATGTAGAGACCGAGGGCGCCGGCTATGGCGACGTCGGCATCAAGATGGCCATCAATGGAGGCTATATTCCTGGTCCACGTATCTTTGCCTCGACCCGGGCGATCTCAGTCACCGGCGGATATCCACTGGAAGGCTACAATCCCGACATCGTTGTGCCTAAAGGCGCGCAGCTCGGTGATGGTCCGGTGGAGTTGCGCAAAATAACCCGCGAACAGCTTGAGAATGGCGCGGATTGGATCAAGGTCTATATGACGCATCGTTCCTGGGTGGACAAGCAAGGCCATTTGGTTTCACAGCCGACATTGACCGTGGACGAACTCAAAGCTGTGGTGGACGAAGCCCATGGACAGCAGCACAAGGTGGCCTGCCACAGCTATGGCGGAATTGGGATGCGCCGGGCGCTGGATGGCGGTTGCGATTCGATTGAGCATGGCCTGGATCTGACGGACCAGGACATAGCCCAGATGTTGAAGCAAGGCACGTGGCTGGTGCCCACTCTGGGCGTCTACTACATGGATTCGGCGCCGGAGGACACGCCTGAGGGCCGGCGCGACCGCGCTCGCACCTCCGCCCATGAAGTTTCTTTCAAAAAAGCATTGAAGGCCGGAGTGAAGATTGCTTTTGGCACAGACATGGGCGGCATGCCCTGGACCAAGCCCATCGCCGATGAATTCGGGTTGATGGTGAAGTTCGGCATGTCACCTATGGATGCAATCAAGAGTGCGACTTCCAAAGCGGCCGAGCTGCTGGAGATGCAGGGTGAACTGGGCGTAATTGCTCCTGGTGCATATGCGGACATCGTTGCCGTTGCCGGCGATCCGCTTTCCAAAATTGAACTGCTGAAGCAGGTCAACTTTGTGATGAAGGAAGGCACGGTGTTTAAGCAGTCACAATAAGCAACAATAAGCGCTGACCATGCGTACAATTACAAGCTCAAGCGGAAGGCAGGGATCATGGCTTTTTCCAATACCGGAACATCTTCCATCTGGATGGGGATCGCCCGCATAGCTGTGGGCGTGATGTTTTTGTTTTTCGCCCAATACAAGCTGATGCACAAAGATTTTGCTCATGGCGGATACGAAGGCTGGGTGAAGCCCTGGGCGGAGAGCAGTTCATTCCATTTTTATCGTCCGGTGTTGAATTTCACACTCAAGCACCCGGTGTTCTTCGGTTATGCAACCGGTGTGGTGGAGCTGTTGATTGGGATATCCATGGTGTTGGGTTGGTGGGTTCGCACGTTCGCCGTGATCGGCGCTCTGTTTATGCTGAATCTTGCCTTCGCAACCTGGTATCTTCCGTCCGGCAGCCCCTACTGGCAATACCTGGGGCACGAGCTCGATCATATTCCTTTGCTGCTGTTGTTCGTGCTATTTATAGCCCACAAAGCGGGAGAGACGCTGGGGTTGGATTGATCCGCGCCTGCTGCATTGGTTGGCGAGAAGCTTTGGAAATCGGGATGGAGCGTGAGTGAAAGCTTCTGCTGAAGCTGACTAATTGCGTCTTTCAGCTCCCTGACGTCGGCGGAGGATTGGCTCCGCTCCCAACTGTCAAAATCGTAAGTGAGCATACGGCAGGCCCGTGCCAGCACGTGCGCCGCGCTCTCTTGCGATTCAGACCGGATGGTCAGCGAGGAGGAATCCGGGGCCAGCTCCAGCGGAGTAACTTCCTCCGGCGTTGATGCCGGCTGTATCTTCTCCAGGATTGCATTCAGTCTTTGCATACTTTGAGGGCTCAGGTCCTGGAAGCTGATACCCATTCCCAAGAGCGGATAACTGGTGCGTACCACTCCGGCAGATTCAAAGCAAATGCCTTCAATGCACAGCTTCATGGTGATTTTTGAATTTACCGGCAGCGGCGTATTCACCTCTGCGTAAAGACCACCCTTGGAGATATCCTTTACCTCGCCATTGATAGGGAAAGTGCATGTGGCTGCCTTCACAGCTACGCTGCCCGCGCAGGCTAATCGCTGATGCCATCGCTTTTCCCCTGGAAATTCGGACTGGGTCTGAACATGCGGCGTGTTCCTGAGGTCGTTGATAGCGACATGGCAGTCAGACTCATCCTCTGGGAGTTCCACATTCCAGATAATCTTGTTCGGCTCCAGACTGCGCACGCCGGCTTGACCGGTCATTGCGCCTCCCTGATCTCCCATCCATACCACCTGAAATTTGGCCCTGACTGCCCCCCGCTGGAGTTCGATGACTTCGCCCGGCTTTAATAGTGAAGCCAGGCCACCCAGCCGGGCGGAGGTCTGTGTGAGATCGAGGGTATGGGCAAGCTGCTTTTCCTGTCCACCATGCCGTATCAGCGTTACCGGAAGCACAACTTTACGGCGCAGACTGCTTCTTGATGACATAAATCTTTCCCCTGTTTTTATATCGGCATGGCGGGACCTGGTTTAAGAGACTGCTGGCGCCCCGAGGAAAGTACTGGAGGTTACCAGAGTAACCGTTTGGAGGGCGCGCCGGGGGCAAGATCAAAGGATGCGGCGGGTTGCCGACGGGGCATCCTGCCCGTCACAATAAGAAGAGGCGGGGGGTTTTTGATTTGTTAGTTCTTCGACATTTTTGTTTTGGAGCCGTACTGATTGCCAACTGCTGATTGCCAGTTGCAAAGCGCCACGCGCATCGTAAGTGAACTCCGGCGGGCCGGACACTCGGCTTATCTGGCTGGCGGTTGTGTGCGCGATTTTGTGCTGGGCCGTGAGCCCGCCGACTACGACGTAGCCACATCTGCACGGCCAGAGGAGGTGATGCGCCTCTTTCCACAGACGTACGCCGTGGGTGCACAGTTCGGCGTAGTGCTCATTCCTGTGCTCCAGGAGGGACCAGATGCTGCCCGAAATAATTATGCAATCGAAGTTGCAACCTTCCGCAGCGATGGCCGCTACACGGACGGCCGGCATCCCGACCAGGTACAGTTCAGTCACGACGCGCGAACTGACGTTCAGCGCCGCGACTTCACCATCAACGGCCTGTTGCTGGATCCGATCACGCAGGAAGTTCTCGACTACGTAGGCGGGCGCGAAGACCTGAAAAGCAGAATTATCCGCACCATCGGCGACCCGCGAGAGCGGTTCGCTGAAGACAAGCTGCGCGTTTTGCGGGCAGTGCGGTTTGCCGCGCGGTTTGGCTACACCATTGAGCCGGCCACGTTTCACGCCATCCGCGAAATGGCGCCGCAGATTCACCAGGTCAGCCGTGAGCGAATCCGCGATGAGATTCTCAAGATACTCACTGAGGGCCGCGCCCGGCGGGCTTTTGAACTGCTGGACGAAACCTGCCTGCTGGAGCAGGTGCTGCCGGAAGTCAAGCGCATGCAAGGGGTGCAGCAGCCACCGCAATTCCACCCCGAAGGCGACGTCTGGGTACACACTTTGATGTTGCTGGAAGGCCTGCCGGCGGGCTGCTCCACAACGCTTGCCGTGGGTACCCTTCTGCACGATGTGGGAAAGCCGCCGACCTTTCGCGTAGCGCCAGACCGCATTCGTTTTGACAGCCATGCTGAAGTTGGCACCAGGATGGCGGAAGAAATTTGCCACCGATTGCGGCTTTCCAACGACGAAACCGAACAGGTTTGTGCTTTGGTCGCAAATCACATGCGCTTTGCCGAGGTGAAGCGCATGAAGCAATCGACGCTTAAGCGATTCCTGCGCATGCCCGGCTTTGAAGAGCATCTGGAGTTGCATCGCCTGGATTGCCTGGCCAGCCACAGGGACCTGGGACTCTACGAATTTGCCAGAGAAAGCGTGCGTAACATGCCTCCGGAGCAGATTCGTCCGCAGCCCCTGATTACGGGAGATGATTTGATTCAGGCCGGCTACAAGCCTGGTCCTCAATTCAAAGAATTGTTGACGGCCGTTGAAGACGCCCAACTCGAAGGCTCTATCGCCACCAAAGAGGAAGCGCTGTCTCTAGTCGAATCTCTGAAGGCCGGCACTTAGCCATTGGCGGTTAGCCGTCAGGCAATTCATCCGTGCGAATCAGCTCAAGCAGTGTAGTCAGCGGTAAGCCTGGCGGTTTTCGCTAGATAGTAATTACCCAGTACTAATGCCTGGGTTTTGCTTATAATCAGACGTTTTCATCCTGACTTCCGAGGGTCCTCTGACATGGCACAAACAGGAATGGCGGGCAATCCCGCACTGAAAGATGTCTACCAGCAGCTTAAGACGCGTATGGATAAAGCAGTCGAGGATTTTCGAACCAATCTGGCGGCAGCCCGCACGGGCAGAGCGTCTGTGCACATGCTGGACACCATCCGCGTGAGCTGCTACGGCTCAGAGATGCCGCTCAACCAGCTGGCCACCGTACATGCTCCGGAAGCGCAGCTCCTCACGGTGCAGCCATACGATCCCGGCATTCTGGGAGAGATTGAAAAGACCATTCGCTCGGCTGGTTTGGGATTGAACCCAATGAACGACGGCAAGATCATCCGCATTCCCGTCCCACCTCTTACTGAAGAACGCCGCAAGGAGATGGTCAAACACCTGCACAAGATCCTGGAAGACCACCGCACAGCCGTGCGCAACATCCGCCGCGACGGAAACGATGCCATCAAGAAAGCGACCAAAGACAAGAAGATTACTGAAGATGAAGAACGCCGCTCTTTAGAAGAGATCCAGAAGCTCACCGACGACGAGATCAAGAAGATGGAAGAAATGGGCAAGGCCAAGGAAAAAGAGTTGATGACGGTGTAAGACGATCAAGGCAGCTTCATCTGGCGGCCATCGGGGTAGAACGTGCCGGCCGATATCAGTGGCGAAGGATGAACACGGTGAGCAGCAGCAGGCCTGCAGTCAGCGCAATGTTCAAAATCAGCAGCAGGAGCAGCCACTTGCGCATTTTTTCTTCACGCGCAGTCACGGCTTGATTGAGGTTTTCAAGATTGGCGTTAAGGCCATCGAGACTTGAATCAACTTGTGCGGCGTGGGCCTTAAGCTGTTCAACTTCGCCAGCCAGTTGCTGCAACGGGTCTGTCTTGGCTCGCGGCGTTCCGGAGCGCCCTTTCCACCAGTCACGAACTGCGGGCAAAGTGTGCTCCAGTACGATCGGGACTAATTGCCGCCCTACCCAGCCAAAAAATGCCATGAGACCTCTCGCTTAGAATCGGGTGATCCCGGTCCAGCACGTGACAACTCGTTGCGTCAGCAGTTCTGGCGTGCAACCCCGGTTTGGGAACTGCCGTCAAAATTGTAATGCTTATTCTGTTGATTATTCTGATCGTGCTTCTCCTGGGAGTGCACCCCCGGTCGCCTTATAGCCGTGAATGGGGCTACTATCCAACCGGCGGCGTCGGGCTGTTTCTGATCATTGTGATCATCTTACTGCTGTTGGGATACTGAGAAAAATTTCAAATTTAAAACTTGAAATTTAAAACTTAAATTGGCTTCCAATATCTTTCCCCGGCGCAGGCGCGGCACAAGATTTTTCCTTCACGCATGACCTCGCGACGGTAGCTGATGCCCTCGCCACATCCTGCGCAAACAATTCGTTCGCCCTTGTAGCCGGGAAACTCTTCTGCCGGCAGATCAACTTTCACCCATTGGGTATCAAATAGCTGGTTCTCGTCCATCTCCTGATAGGCGAGCATCTGCTGCTGGTTCTTGCTTTGCAATTCAGGATGCATATTTTTGGCCAGGGCCTTGGAAGATTCTGTGGCGGCCACGCGAACCGCTTTGCCAGTTTCAAGGTCTATAAAAGTTGCCGCCATCTTGCCCCAATCACGGAACTTCAAGGCCCGCTTCCCCAGCCGGCAGCCGGTGACCACCATAATGGCGTCCGTCGCACAGCGATCTATTTCCACAAAAGTTACAATCCGTTTGCGATCTTTTCCCTGGGGATCTTCGATTCCCAGCTTCCTAAGGCCGAACATGGCCATGCGCACGCCCAGCACCTGGCCGGCGCATAGATGCCCGTGGGCAATTTCGGCGTCCTTCAGATATTCGGGTAAAGTCTTCACAACCCCTCTTTACGGATTGGATTGCAACTCCGCGCTGCCGTCGTGAACCAGGAAGCTCACCTTAGTTCCTCCTGCCGCCTCAAAGGACACGCGGCTGGGATCTCTTTCCCATTTGGGTGCGGCGCAGGACTGGCCATAGAGTTCTTTCTTCAGGACAGGCTTACGCTTCCCGAGTTGGAAGACGATCATGTAGTGCACCGAACCGTCCTCGGTGGCGCCGCAATACGCGGCATAGTCCTGGAACCAGCTGACCTCCGAGGCATGCGGGTCAAAATCTGGCAGCTTCAATTCGGAGATGCGACCGCTGGCACTGCTTACCGTGAGCCATCCACCCAATTGCCACGTCCATTGCGGGCGCCTGGCCGTCTCCTGGGGCAAGGCATTGTTGATGCGGAAGGCCCGGCGGACCACCCAAACGTTCTCCGTGACCTGGTGGGCTGCCCCGGTGGAGTATTCCTTGACCCGGCCATCAATCATTATCGGGCGCACCTTGATCTGCTGGCCGGAGGCGAAGGTGATTGAGGTCCAGTTACCCCATCCCACCACGTGGCTTTGGGCCCCCACTGCGGCAGCCACCAAAAGGGGCACAACCATGAGATGTCGCCACAGGCGCATGCGGAAAAGGCTAACTTTCGGCCACCGGAATTGCAACCCCCTGTTCATTGCCAGAGTTGCTCGATGCAACCCTCTTTGCGCTCTACCCCTCTCAACATGGAATGGTTTCAATTTCGGAGCGAACTCTGGAAGAGTACACCAAGCTGAAGCTTCGATCGCCAAAGATTCTGATTGTCGACGATAAGCCGGACACGCTCTTGGTGCTGCGTGAGTTGTTGTCCTCGCGAGGCTATGAAGTCTTGAGCACCACCGACCCGCGTGAGACGGTGGAGTTAGTGCACACGGAAAAGCCTGACCTGGTGCTGATGGACGTGTTGATGCCGGGTATCTCCGGCTACGATCTTTGCCGCCAATTGAAAGGCGATCCCCAGACGCGGCTCATACCGGTGGTGATGATTACGGGCTTGAGCGACCGCGACGACCGGGTACGCGGCATTGAGGCCGGCGCCGACGACTTCCTAAGCAAACCTCTCTATCCCGAGGAACTTTTTGCGCGAGTCAAGTCTCTACTCAAACTGAAGGAATTTACTGACGAACTGGAGAATGCCGAAGCCGTACTGGTGGCCCTTGCCCTGGGCATTGAGGCCCGTGATCCGTACACCGGAGACCATTGTCAACGGCTGGCGCGCTACGCGGTGAACCTGGGCCGCCATCTCGACCTGGACGACGACAGCCTGGTTGCCCTCAAACGCGGCGGCTACCTGCATGACCTGGGTAAAGTGTCTATTCCCGATGAAATCCTGAAAAAAGGCACATATCTGACCCCGGCGGAATGGGAGGTTATGAAGCGACATCCCATTATCGGGGAGGCGATCTGTGAGCCCTTGAAGTCATTTCGGGACGTGCTCCCGATTATCCGGCATCACCATGAGCATTGGAACGGCACTGGATATCCTGATGGCCTGTCCGGCCCCGAGATTCCTTTGCTGGCGCGGGTTTTGCAGATTGTGGATGTCTACGATGCGTTGCGAACCGAACGTCCTTATAAGCCTGCACTTGGTCACGACGAAGCGGAGCGGACCATGCTGCGCGAGGCGGCCGCGGGTTTGTGGGACCCGGAACTGACTCCGGAGTTTTTCAACATGCTGAAAAAGCAGGAAAAAGCGGCGTAGGTCACTGCCTGCAGTTGCGAGAACATTGCTTTGCTC
>DATDGH010000497.1:0-3982 GCA_036522215.1 Candidatus Angelobacter sp.
ACACCACCGCTCCGCCGATTGTGATGACAGGCGAGAATTGCCGAAGGATTGCGTGATCCCCGGGAAGCAGCAACAGTGGGTCAACCGTACGCAGCCGCGCCAGCGCCGTGGTTCCCGGCTTAAGCTCACTGCCCTGGTGCAGGACAACCTCCGCAATGGTCTCCGAGGTAAAGGCGTGCAGATGGACGCGCGCGCGGTTTTTGAGCGGCTTGGCATCTTTGAGCAACGACAACCGGACATCAATCTGCTGCGACGGCTCCAGCGCTCCCGGAAGCGCCAGACTCATGCCACGCGCAAGGTCCTCCACTGTGGCGCCGGCCAGGTTCAACGCCGTTCGCTGTCCCGCGCCCGCTTTGTCGGTTGTACTGCCGTGTACTTGCACTCCCCGGACGCGCATCCGGCGCCGCGTGGGAAAAACCTCCACCTCGTCTTCCTTCTGGATTTTTCCCGCGATCAGCGTGCCGGTCACCACTGTCCCAAAGCCCTTCATCACAAACACACGATCAATGGGTAGACGAAAGAGCGCCTCCGTGTCCCGTGACGGCACTTCTGCCGCCAGGCGTGAGATTTCTCGCTTCAGCTCCTCGAGCCCTGCGCCTGTGCGGGCGCTCACTGCAACCACGGGTGAACGGCTTGTATCCAGGAAGGAGCCGCGCACGAATTCCTCAACCTCCAAACGCACAACGTTCAGTGTGTCCGCGTCTACCAGATCGCTCTTGGTGATGACAGTAATGCCTCGAGGAATCGAGAGCAGACGGCAAATCTCAAAATGCTCGCGCGTCTGCGGTTTGATCGATTCATCCGCCGCCACCACCAGCAGGACCAGGTCAATTCCTCCCACGCCGGCAAGCATGTTGCGCACAAAACGCTCGTGACCGGGGACGTCAATGAATCCAAAGCGTAGTTTTTCTCCGCTGGCGCCGGTCAATTCCAGATGGGCGAAACCCAGGTCAATGGTGATCCCGCGTCGCTTTTCTTCTTCCAGGCGGTCGGTATCGATGCCGGTCAGCGCGCGAACCAGCGCGGTCTTGCCGTGGTCAATGTGCCCGGCAGTACCGATGATGATGGACTTCACCGAACAAGTTTAAAGGAATTCTCAACACCAGAGGAAAGTGGATGAACCTACGAAGAATTGAATAGGGACAAACCCCGTGTGGGGCTCAGAGGCACCGCAGGTTCTCGGCCCCTCTGAGCAGCCCTGAAAATCAAGGCTGTACTTACCGGTTAAGAGCTTGGATGCTGCGTCTCTGCCAGAAGTTGTGGCTGGCAGTTCTTGCTTGTCACTGATCAAGCGACATGGCCCGCGCCTTGGCTGGAATATCCAGAAATGGCGAAGAATTGACGGCCGAATCCAGCCCCGCCTTCAGTTGTTGGCCCAGGGCCGAGACAATCACGCCCAGGATAAAAAAGAAGCCAAACGTCCAAACCCCGCTTACCAGCACGAAGACGGCAAATGCCATGTCCGATTGCGGATTGCCCAGGATTTGCTGGGCGAGATAGAACTCGGCGGAAACCACAGCCACAGATAGCACCACAGCCAGGATCTTAATCACCGTTCCTGCGGTGGCGGTGAAATTGGCCAGGCGGTAGCCGTCTTTGTAGCGAACCATCGCCTTCACTGCCGGATCGATCATTCCCCCAGGCGGCTGCGATGGCCCAATGCCTAAGGCTGAGTCAATGTTTTCATCTGCCATGAATTCTCCTCTACGCCCGCGCTTATCGCTGACGCGAAAACAAAGTAAAAAAGAAAGCCGCCAGGCAGCACTGACCGAGCAGCCATGCACCTTGAGAAAGATACGCTAGCGGCGCAAAGTGATACCTGCTGATATTTTGCGCAAGGTTGTAAACGCCCAGGATGGCGCTCAAGGTAAACACGATTGCACAAAGCAGGGTGACAGCTTTCACTGATTGGTCCGCTGATTCAGGTGGGCTGAAGCATATCGCATGCGATCTTTGCCTGTAAAGATGTGAACTCATCAGGCTTCGCTCATCGCAAACATGCGAAAATAGAAATTCCCATGGCCATAACACAAGATGCTGTCATTACTCCCGCCGTCCTGGAAGACCACGGGATTACCTCACAGGAATTCGAGAAAATCAAGAGCTGCCTGGGCCGCGAGCCCTCGTTGACTGAACTGGGCATCTTCAGCGTGATGTGGAGCGAGCATTGCTCTTACAAGTCGTCGCGTATTCATCTGAAGCGTCTGCCCACGCGCAGCCCGCGGGTTGTGCAGGGCCCGGGTGAGAACGCCGGCATCATCGACATCGGCGATGGCTGGGCCTGCGCCTTTAAGATTGAGTCGCACAATCACCCATCTTTCATCGAGCCATTTCAGGGCGCGGCAACCGGTGTCGGCGGAATTCTGCGCGACATCTTCACCATGGGCGCGCGCCCGCTGGCAGTTATGGATTCCCTGCGCTTTGGCCCCATCACCACCGGCCAGGGCACAGACCAGAGTACGGTCCATCGCAATCATTCCATCCTGGAGGGCGTGGTAAGCGGGATCGCGTCTTATGGAAACTGCTTTGGCGTGCCCAACCTCGGCGGCGAAACCAAGTTTGAGCCTTGCTATTCGCAAAACCCCTTAGTCAACGCTTTTGCGCTGGGGCTTGTGCGGCGCGACGAAATCTTCTACGCCCGTGCCGCTGGGGAAGGCAATCCAGTCATCTACGTCGGCGCCAAGACCGGCCGTGATGGCATCCATGGCGCCACCATGGCCAGCGAGGAATTCACGCAGGGCTCAGAGCAGAAGCGGCCCAACGTGCAGGTGGGCGACCCGTTCCTGGAAAAACTCCTGCTGGAAGCCTGCCTGGAGGCCATGCAGACCGGCGCAGTGGTCGGCATTCAGGACATGGGCGCTGCCGGCCTCACCTGCTCCACCTGCGAAATGGGCTCGCGCGGACAAGTCGGCATTGAGATTGAGCTGGACCATGTCCCCCAGCGGGAAACCGGGATGAACGCTTACGAGATCATGCTGAGTGAATCGCAGGAACGAATGCTGCTGGTAGCGGAGAGTGGCCGCGAACAGGAAATTTTCCGGGTCTTTGAAAAGTGGGGCTTGGACGCGGTGATCATCGGGCGTGTCACCAGCACCGGCCGCCTGCGCGTGCTGGAGCATGGCGAAATAGTCGCCGATATACCGAACTCAGCGCTCACGGATGACGCTCCGCTCTACAGTCGGCCTATGGAACGCTGGGAACCGCCGGTGTCGCGCAGCAAGCCGGCACACATTCAGTTCAAGAAGACAGGCGACTTCACCGCCAACCTGACGCGCCTGCTGGCTTCGCCTAACATCTGCTCCAAACGCTGGATTACTGAGCAATACGATTCCATGGTGCAATCCAATACCGTGGAAGGCCCTGGAGCAGACGCTGGTGTAATGCGGATCAAAGGCACAAAGCGCGCCCTGGCCATGTCTCTCGACGGCAATGCCCGCTGGTGCTGGCTGGATCCCAAGCTGGGCGCCATGCACGCCGTGGCCGAGTCTGCGCGCAACGTCTCCTGCACTGGCGCGCTGCCGGTGGCGGCCACCAACTGCCTGAACTTCGGCAATCCGGAAAAGCCCCAGATCATGTGGCAGTTCTCCCAGGTCGTTGATGGTCTGGCTAAAGCCTGCGAGGCGTTGGAAACACCCATTACCGGCGGCAATGTGAGCCTGTATAACGAGACATTAGGCGAGGGGATTTATCCCACGCCGGTGGTCGGCGTGGTGGGCATCCTGGAAGACGTGCAGGATGCCATGACCTCCCATTTTCGCGGAACAGACCGGGAGATCCTGCTGCTGAGCGGCGTAGAGACCAGCGACGCAACCGATGCGGAAGCCGAACTAGGCTCTTCCGAATACGCCAAAGCGGTGCTGGACCAAGTCTGGGGCTTCCCCCCTGCGCTCGACCTCCAACAGGAGGCTGCCCTCCAGCGATGTCTGCGCGAGCTCATCCAGAGCCACCAAATCGAATCCGCCCACGACTGCTCTGAAGGCGG
>DATDGH010000498.1:0-21876 GCA_036522215.1 Candidatus Angelobacter sp.
GCCTGAATCCCGAAGCAGACTGAAGCAAGGAATTGCTTTCATCTGCGTTATCAGTGGTAGGCTTGCCTAGCTGTCTCTCTCCACCACAAACTCCGGCGCAAACAGCAATGCGCGCTTGATCTCAGAATCCGGGAAGGAGCAGATAGCCTGAGAAGCGGCATTCGCATGTTTGGCGGCGGCATCGTAGGCGTAGTCGATGGAGCCGTAGCGGTTCAGGATTTCCAGAATCTGCTCGTGACCCACTGACTGGAAAGCGCGCTCTTCCAGAACCTTCTCTACCAGCATGCGTTCGCCCGGCGTACAACGTTCCAGGGCGTGAATCACTGCCATGGTGACTTTGCCTTCGCGCAGGTCGCTGGCAACAGGCTTTCCCAGGACCTGCTCAGAGGCAGTGAGGTCCAACGCGTCGTCTACGACCTGGAAGGCCAGACCCAAATTGCGGCCGTATTCCGCCAGCCGCTCTTCCTGTTCCGGAGTAGATTTTCCCAGGATCGCACCCATGCGCATGGAGACGGAGAACAGGCACGCGGTCTTGCGGTAGATCAGGTCAAAATGTTCTTCCAGGCTGATGCACTTGCCCAGCTTCTCCATTTGCAGCAGTTCGCCTTCCACCATCTGTTGCGTCAGCTCAATCAGGACATCCAGAATGCGGAAGTTTCGTTCCTGCAGGGCGATCTTAAACGCCTGCATGTAGAGCCAATCTCCGGCGAGCACGCATTTTGCATTGCCCCATTGCGTATTAGCCGCAGGGCGACCGCGGCGAGTGCGGGCTTCATCAATAATGTCGTCGTGAACCAAGGTGGCCGTGTGGATGATCTCAACAACAGCGCCCAGGCGGATGGCGCTGCGCTCATCGTGGGGAAAAAGCTTGGCGCAGAGCAATAGCAACGCCGGACGAATCCGCTTACCACCGCCCGCGCGCAGGTGTTCGCCAATATCCGTGATGGCGGGAACGCCGGAGACAGTATCGCGACCAAACTCGCGCTCGATTGCCGCCAGATCGTCGCGCAGCAGGTCGAAGAACTCTTTTACGGTAAATGTGGCCGGTGCGCTCAATGGGTGCCTTAGTTGCTCCGGTAATTGGTGAACTGCATGTCAATGCCAAAGTCTTTTCCACGCAGCAAAGTGATGATGTCCTGTAGCGTGTCCCGATCTTTACCGCTTACCCGAACCAGGTCGCCCTGGATGGAAGCTTGCACTTTTTTCTTGGAGTCCTTGATCACTTTGACGATTTCCCGGGCTTTTTCCGTGGGGATACCCTGCTGCATGGTAATCCGCTGGCGCACGGTGGAACTTGCGGCCGGTTCCACCGCTCCGTAGGTCAGGGCCTTGAGCGGCACTCCGCGCTTGACCAGCTTACCTTGCAGGATGTCATTCACAGCCTTGAGTTTGTACTCGTCCGCTGAGGTCAGGACCAGGGCGTCTTTGCCCTCAAGCTGAATATCTGACTTGGTATTTTTGAGGTCAAAGCGGGTGTGAATCTCTTTGAGGGAGTTTTGGACGGCGTTGGTAACCTCTTGCAGGTCAACCTTGCTTACGATGTCGAAGGTGTTTTCTGGCATTCCTTAATAGCTTACTAAGAGTCGCCCTTGGATGCACGCGCCGGCCTGTGGTTGCGGCTTGGGGCCCACCCGGACACACGGAGGGCCAAAGTTACTAACGTACTCTTGTCCGGTTTTAGAGGCGCTGAGAAGATAAGGGCGTTCGAAACATACCTGCTGGCATTTTCGGGGGAAATTGCCAGTCAGGGAGGGCTTACAACAGAAGTAAAAACAGGCCTCGGGAAACCGAGGCCTGTTGCTTTTTACATCAATCCTTCATCCGCTGAAGGCCCGTAAATCGACGGGACTGGAATATCGTTCAAGCGCAAATAAACACCCAGCTGCGCCCGGTGATGAATGGTGTGGTTCAGAATAAAGCTGCGCACAACACCCATGCGGGGAAGCGTAAAAATGGCCTGGCCCTCCTTCTTGAGTGACCAGGGTTTCATGAGTTGTTCGTCCGTTGCCCCGGCAATCGCTTTCCGAGCGGCAGCCGTATTCTTATCAAACGTTTCCAACACGGCTGCCCGCGACTCCAATGCAGGCTGGGGCGGGGCGGCTCCAACGTCGAATGAATCCTGTCCAATAATGGCATCAGCCCAGTGATTGATGGTTGAGAGGTGGGTGGCCAGTCCACCCAAAGTCATAGATTTGGCATGAGGTTTCCAATCAAACTTCCCATCCGGGATACGCTCCAGACTCTTTCTTGTGTTGGCCATTTCCTGATCAAATTCCGGCAAAATTGCTTGATTCAGCGGCATACTCCTCCTCAAAAATTTGGGATTGACTTCAAGAATCTATTACAAGCATGAGACTTGATGAGTGGAACCTGGGATTGGGTGCAGTTTAATTTTGGTAGCAAACCCAGAGCCGCCATCAGCCTTGTCGGACCAATAAATGGCCCTGCCACATTGGCCTGGATTCTGATAGCGTATTAATGCCTGGAGGTACTCACCGCAATGGCCACTGCCACTCGCAGCACAAAGTCACCACGCGAACTCTATTCCATCGCCAAGCGTCTGGGAACATGGGACCCGGAGACCATTCCAGTCGCAGAAGATCGCCCACACTGGGAGGCGCTGAATCCTGACCAGCGGGAGCAACTGACCAAAGTCTGTGCATTGTTTTATGAGGGCGAGGTCAGCGTCTCCGATACTCTGGCGTGGTTCCTGCTGTCTGTGCCGGAGCCCGATCGTCGCATGTTTCTGGCTAGCCAGGTCTACGAAGAAGTAAAGCATGCGGAATTCTTTGAACGCTACTTCCAGGAAGCTTGTGGCAAGGTGGATACCGCAGCCTACCTGAATCCACTTTATCGTGGAGTGCTGCTGGATGATCTCAGGGAACGTGGAGAAGCTCTGGGCCGGGCCGTAGTCAACGGGAAGAATGGTGATCTGGGTCTGGCGCGCGCGCTCTTTGCCACCCAATATTTTGGAGTAATTGAAGGCATGATGGCCGTGACCGGATACGATTTCTTTGACGACTTGCTGGCCAAAACTAATATGTTTCCGCGGTTGCTGGAGGGCATACGGCTGATCCGGGCCGATGAAGGCCGCCACATTACCCACGGGATGGATTACATTCGCGAGATGATCAGCGAGCATCCGGAATACGAGGAACCCGTGCGCCAGTTCTTCCTGAGCGAAGCGGCCAAGATTCCTGCGCGAACGGAGTTTGTCTTTACGCCCAACGGCCTTGGGTTGGATCCGGAGCGCCTGATGCGGATTTCCTACGAACATCACCAGCAACGCATGAGAGAGGCGGGACTGGCCTGATCCCGGAGCGACGCATCGTTCTCATGACAACCGGACGCTGCTGCAGCCGCGAATAAAGTTTGAAAACGTTGAGTGCTGTCTGCTAACAAGACAAAGGCTTCGACGTCTGTCCTGGTATCGAGATTTTTTGTTTTCAAATTACCCAATTACCAAATTCTTTGTCGGGGGTATTCATGCGTTCGCTGAAAACTGCGCTGGTTCTGACAATTTGTTCCCTGGGACTGTTGGCACAACAACAGGCCCCGCAGCAGGGCATTCAGGTCTCTGATATGGACCGCAAGGCCGATCCGTGCACAGATTTTTATGAATACGCCAACGGCGCCTGGCGGGCGGCCAATCCTATTCCGGCTTCCATGTCTCGATGGAGCCGTCGCTGGGCAGCGGGCGAGCTGTCCAAAGACCAGCTCAAGAGCATTCTGGATGATGTTTCCAGCCGGCATGACTGGCCGCATGGCAGCGTGGAACAACTCATCGGCGATTTCTACGGATCGTGCATGGACGAGGGGCGCATCAACAAGCTGGAGGTGAAGCCCATTCAGCCCCTGTTCGCGGACATTGACGGAATGAAAAACGCCGGTGATTTGCAGCGAATGATCCGCCGGTTTCATGGTCTTGGCGTCTCCGTTCCCTTCGGTCTGACGTCTGCTCCTGACAATCACAATCCCAGCCAGACCATTGCCGACGTCTATGCCAACGGGTTGGGTTTGCCCGATCGCGATTATTACTTTAAATCTGAACAGCGGTTCCAGGAAGCGCGAGAAAAGTATCACGTCCACGTGGCCAACATGTTCAAGCTTGCCGGCGAGGACGAGGCACGGGCAAAGGCCGCGGCCGAAACGGTTTTCCAGATAGAGACGAAGCTGGCCAATGCCTCTCTGGATAATGTGGCCTTGCGCGACCCTCAAGCTACCGACCACAAGATCAAATTCGATGATCTCGAAAAAATGGCGCCAGCAGTGGATTGGAAGACCTACTTTCAAGGCGCCAGAATCTCGACCGCGGACCTGAATGTGGATCAGCCGAAGTTCATGGAAGAGGTGAACCGGCAATTCCGCGAAACTACTTTGGCGGACTGGAAGACGTATTTGAAGTGGCAGCTGCTCCATGCCGCGGTGCCTGCGCTCGCGGCTGCTTTTGTGGAGGAGAATTTCAATTTTTACGATCACTACCTGGGCGGCGCAGAGGAGCTGAAACCGCGATGGAAGCGTTGCGTTGAACTCACCGATTCCCTGCTGGGCGAAGCCCTGGGCAGGAAGTACGTGGAAAAATATTTCCCGCCGGCAGCCAAAGCGCGCATGCAGGACCTGGTGAAAAACATTATCGCCGCCATGCACGACACGATCGAAGGCCTTGAATGGATGAGTCCGGAGACCAAAAAGAAGGCGCTGGAAAAACTGGCTACTCTCGATCCCAAAATCGGCTATCCCAACAAGTGGAAAGACTACAGCAGTGTAAAGGTCCAGCGAGATTCATTCTGGGACAACGTGATGGCTGGCATAATGTTCAACGTGAACGATGACCGCACCCAGATTGGCAAACCGACCGACCACAGCCGCTGGGGCATGACTCCGCCGACCTCGGATGCGTATTACAATCCGCTGCGGACAGAGATTGTGTTTCCCGCCGGAATTCTGCAACCTCCGGCGTTCGATATGAATGCAGTGGATGCCGTAAATTATGGCGCCATCGGCGTAGTGATCGGGCACGAGATCAGTCACGGCTTTGACGATCAAGGCGCACAATTCGACTCCACCGGCCGGTTGAATAATTGGTGGACGGCGGACGATTTGACCCGCTTCCATGAGCGTACATCCTGTGTGGTGCGGCAGTTCGATGGCTACTTCATTGAGCCGAACATTCACCACAATGGCAAGCTCGTTCTGGGCGAGAGCATCGGTGACTTGGCCGGCGCGAAGATCGCCTATCTGGCCTTCAAAAAATCACAGCAAGGTAAACCGCCAGCTCCCACCATCGACGGTTTTACTCCTGACCAGCAGTTCTTTATCGCCTGGGGACAGTTTCGCGGCGATGCAATCCGCCCGGAAACCCAGCGGCTGATGATACAAGGCGATCCTCACCCAATCGCAAAGTACCGGGTGATTGGGCCGCTCTCCAATATGACCCAATTTCAGCAAGCCTTCAGTTGCAAGGCAGGAGCACCCATGGTGCGGCCTGCCGACGAGCGTTGCGAGGTCTGGTAGTTGACGCGCTATCTGGCCATTTCCGTGGGCTGCCGCCAGCATCAGTCTCTCCAGCGCAGCCCGGTAGGTCCTTGAGTCAAGGATCATGCTATGCATGCGGCATTCCACGTAACTCTCCGCAGGTATTCACCTTAATAAGGTCAGACATCTTTAATTTTTCCGAAACAAAAATTCACGATGTAGAATGTCCCTTCTTTTAATATGGAATTCAATTGGGGGAATGCGAGTCCATGAAATATGCCGCGGAGTTGTTTGGCACGTTTATGTTGGTGTTTGCGGGGGTGGGTACTGCTGTGCTGGCTGGGGGAACTGTGCATGCCGTGGGCATATCGTTTGCCTTTGGTCTCACCCTGGTGGCGATGATCTACACCATCGGCCCTATTTCCGGTTGCCACATCAATCCGGCTGTCACGCTGGCCATGGTGTTGACCAAGCGCATCAAGGTGGGCCAGGCGGCAGGATATGTGGTGGTCCAGGTGATTGGGGCGATCATTGGCGCCGGCCTGGTGATGGCCATTGCCAAGGGGGCTCACGGCTTTGTTCCCACACCGGAGAACTTCGCCATCAACGGCTATGGCATGCATTCACCGAACGGGTACGGCACGCTGGCGGCGTTTCTTGCGGAGGCATTCTTCACCATGCTGCTGGTGGTCACCGTGCTTGGCGCCACTGACTCGAAAGCTCCGGCAGGCTTTGCCGGATTGGCAATCGGCCTCGCCCTGACTGTCACCAATCTTGCTACCATTCCCGTAACCAACGCCTCTATTAATCCGGCGCGCAGCATTGGGCCCGCGATTTACGTGGGCGGGTGGGCGATAGAACAGTTATGGCTGTTCATTGCAGCGCCGCTTGCGGGAGGAGTGATCGCCGCCATCGTGCACATGACCCTTCACGGATCGCCCGAGGAAGCGGCCAAAACCAAGGCGGCAGGCGCGTGAGAGTTTTTTAATTCACGCAGGAGTTCTCCTTATAAATTACGGCTCTCACTGGAACGGTGCATGCGACCGCACGCCAAGTTGTGCACCATGCACTTTTGTAACTTCCCTCTGCGGGAAAGTGGCACTATCATGCCGTCATGGCGGTCCACAACGGTAGTCATCTGGCAGACAAAGAAGCAATACAGCGGCGATGGCAACGATTCAGGCTGGATCTCCCTCTGCGCCTGGTGGTGCATCGCGAAAAGACCTCAATCGTGAATGGCCGCGGCAGCGACATCTCCGAAGGAGGCCTGCTGATTTTTGCCGGAGTCGAACTCAAGGAAGGTGATGAAATCTTTGTGGAGTTTACCCCTCCTTATTCCGGCGAGCCAATTCGCGTCCGCGCTGTTGTGAGAAATCGTGAAGGCTATAAATACGGAGTGGAGTTTTTGTGGAATTCGCCAGAAGAAGAAGAACAGACCGCGCGCTTCCGCAATCTTCTGCACCTCTCATCCTCTACTAATGTGATGTAAGACAGTAGTTGGCAATTTAGCAGTTGGTAATTTGCAAAGTCAAAGGCAACCCACAGCTCAGAATCATTTAGCTAGCTTTCGCCCTTCTCCTCCCGTCATTATTTACCGCGCTGCATCATTCACTCTTTTTGAGAAGAAAGATCATCTGCTCGGCATTGTTATCCAGCGGCGTCCGGGCAAATGATCCGTACTCTTCTACGATCTCCAGCCCAGCCAGCATAAACAGGGCACGCAGATGGGGATAGGTGTAGTACGACATCTTCAGAGGCTCGGTTTCTTCCTGTACTACTTTTCCATCCTGGTAGGTGCGAAAAACGAAGGTCAAGCTGAATGTCTGATGGATTTTGTCAATTGCGTCCTTTCTGAAATAACGCCGTACGATTCTGCCGGGATCAGATTTTGAGCTCCACTCCAACTCCAAAACCTCCTCCCCTATGCCCGAATGGATCGAAGCAAATTTGGGGTAAAAGACGTCCAGAGCCAGGATTCCATCCGGTTCAAGATGAAAGGCTGCAGTCTGCAATGCCGCAACTTGGTCCGCCAGTGTATACATATGCTGCAGCGGACGAAAGGGAATGATCACCAGCGGGTATCGCCGGTTCGAACGGAAATTTCTCATATCAGCTTCGACCACTGAGACCAGTTCGCGAACGTCCTTGGGCTCCTGAGTCAATTTCTTTCGCAAGACATTGAGCATGGGCGAAGAGTTATCTACACCGTGGGTTGCAATTCCCTGGCGGGCGATCGGCAGCAAGATGCGCCCTGTTCCACAAGCCAGCTCCAACACCGGTCCGCCGATGCGTTTGGCCAAATCAAGGTAAAACTCCAGATCAACCAGGTCTTCTTTGGTGGCGTAAGCCTCGTCGTAGTACTTGGCTGAAATGTCGCGAGAATCAGGACTGATGGTCATTCGGTGCTCTCCCATCGAAAATTACAGCAGCCAGGCGGTGCGAAGTCTGCATCAACACCCCCATACGTCAGCATAGCGCAAGCGCGTGCCTTCGAGGCGGGGGAGCTTTTCGTTGACGCGAGAACGGCCATGCAATCAGATGCGATCCGCCAAGGTTCTTTTCCCTGCGCTACAATTACACGAAGCCATTCCACCGAGGCGACCTTATGATCTCCCTTAAAAGATGCTCTTACTTCATTGCGCTCCTTGCTCTCACCGTTGTAATTGCGGCAGATGAGCGGCCGGCAAGTTCTTCCAACGCACTGACTCCGCCGGTAGCCAAGAAGGTTCACACTGAGAACCACATCAATGGCGGCAACCTGATAGATGATTACCGCTGGCTGCGGGAGAAATCCAACCCTGAAGTTGCGCAGTATCTGGAAGCAGAAAACGCCTTTACAGATGGCTTCATGAAGCCCACAGAGGGCCTGCAGAAGAAGCTCTATGACGAGATGGTGAGCCACATCAAGGAGACTGATGTAAATGTTCCCTGGCGCTATGGGGCTTACTACTATTACGGGCGCTGGGAAGCAGGCAAGCAGTATCCCATTCAGGCGCGAAAGAAAGGAAGCCTGAGCGCTCCTGAGCAGATCACGCTCGACATGAACGAGCTCGCCAAAAATGAAAAATTCATGTCTCTGGGCGCTTACCAGATCAGCGATGACGGCAACCTTCTGGCCTATTCCACTGACAATACCGGTTTCCGCCAGTATCGCCTTCATGTTCGCGATCTGCGTACGGGCAAGGACCTGCCGGACACAATGGAGAAGACGGGATCCATTGTCTGGGCCAATGACAATCAAACGCTTTTTTACACGGTAGAGGACTCGGCTAAGCGGCAATATCGGATGTACCGGCACAAACTCGGCACGGACACGGGGAAAGACGATCTGGTGTATGAAGAGAAGGATGAACGCTTTGATGTCGGTGTGGACAAGACGCGCAGCAACAAATACCTGATCATGGTGTCGGGCAGCCATACCACATCCGAGGCGCGTTATCTGGACGCCTCGACTCCGACCGGCGAATGGAAACTGATTGCGCCTCGCCAGCAGGACGTCGAGTACTATCCCGACCATCTCGGCAACAGTTTTTACATTCGCACCAACGATACCGGACGCAATTTCAGGCTGGTGTCCGCTCCGGTGAGTGATCCCGGTAAAAACAACTGGAAAGAAGTAGTTCCTGTCCGCAGTGAGGTAATGCTCTCTGACTTCGAGCCATTCCAGGATTTTTACGCACTGATCGAGCGAGAGAATGGACTGCCGCAGATCACTATTGTCAACCTGGCCACCGGGGCCAAACAGCGCATCACCTATCCGGAGCCGGTCTACACCGCATTCCCACAGATCAATCGCGAATACAAAACCAAACTTTTCCGTTACAGCTATCAATCGCTGGTCACGCCGAACTCGATCTTTGACTATGAGGTTGAGAAACACACTTCCACCTTGCTCAAACAGAATGAAGTTCCGGGCGGCTACGACAAAGCCAAATACAATTCCGAGAGGGCCTGGGCCACCGCGCAGGACGGCGTGAAGATTCCCATCTCGATTATCTACCGCCGGGATTTAAAGAAAGCTGATGGATCGAATCCGGTATACGTCTCCGGATACGGCTCGTATGGGTTTTCCTTGCCGGTGACGTTCGGCAGCAATCGCCTGAGCCTGCTGGATCGTGGAGTGGTGATGGCCTACGTGCACATTCGTGGCGGAGGCGATATGGGCAAGGCCTGGCATGATGCTGGACGCATGATGAACAAAATGAACACCTTCACCGACTTTATAGCCTGCACGGAATATCTGGTGGCCAATAAATACGGAGCACGGGACAAGATTGCCATTGAAGGCGGCTCAGCCGGCGGCCTGCTGATGGGCGCGGTAACCAACCTGCGGCCTGACTTGTTCCGCGTGGTCGTCTCGCATGTTCCTTTTGTGGACGTCATGAACACCATGCTGGATGCTTCCCTGCCGCTTACGGTGGGAGAGTATGAGGAGTGGGGAAACCCTAACGAAAAACCGGCGTACGACTACATGGTGAAATACTCGCCCTACGATAACCTGAAGAAGACCTCGTATCCGGCGATTCTGGTCAAGACTTCATTCAATGACAGTCAAGTCATGTATTGGGAGCCGGCCAAATACGTCGCCAAACTGCGTACGCTCAAGACTGACAACAACGTCCTGCTGCTCAAGACCAATATGGCAGCCGGCCATGGCGGGTCGTCTGGGCGCTATGACTATCTGAAAGAGATCGCGCTCGATTACGCCTTCATCCTCACCCAAATGGGTGTGGAAAAATAAGCGATGTACTGATGGATCGCATTTCGAATCCGTTGTCTATCTGCGGAGGACCTGCGGTCATCTGCGGCAACCGCCTTCTGTTGTTGCTTTTGCATTTGCTTTGCTAAATACTAACTACTGCTCTCATGGACGAAATTGCAATTCTCGGTGGCGGTTGCTTCTGGTGCCTGGAAGCCGTCTTTGACCGCCTTGACGGCGTGAAGTCGGTCGAGTCCGGCTACATGGGTGGTCGCATCGATAATCCCACTTACCAGCAGGTTTGTTCCGGAAACACCGGCCATGTGGAGGTTGTGCGAGTTACCTTCGATCCGCAAGAGCTGAGTTATCGCGACCTGCTTGAGGTGTTCTTCACCATTCACGATCCCACTACGGTTGACCGCCAGGGAAATGACGTGGGCACACAATACCGTTCGGTGGTCTTCTACACCTCCGAACAACAGCGACAGACTGCCGAACAAGTGATCGTGGAGATGAATGCCGCCCGGCAATGGCCCAATCCAATTGTGACCCGGGTGGAACCAGCCAAGAAGTTCTTTGAGGCCGAGGATTACCACCAGGAGTATTACGCCAATAATCCCACCCAGCCATATTGCCAGTTCGTGGTAGCGCCCAAGGTAAAGAAATTCCAGCAGAAATTTGCTGAGAAGATGAAATCCTGAAGAACCCGCCGCCGCGGTTTTGAAAGACAGCAATTTTCGATGTTAGAATTTTTTGTTGGTTTTTCCTGCCTGCAACAGATTGCTTTCTCAGGGCAAGCCTATGCAACAGAAAAGTCTGGTTTCCGGAGCAAAGATACTTCTGTTTTCATTCCTGGCTTCGTTTTTGGTGTTTGGGGCGTCTCTTCTCATTCAGTGGCTGGTTTACGATGACTGGCTTCATCGAACCGGTCCGCTGCACATCGTAGGAACATCCATCGCCACCGTGATAACTTTTGCTTTTGTGCTCCGTTGGCAATATGTGGTCCGGGAGAAGCAACGGGAGATGGTCCGCCGCCTGGAAATGATCTCCTACATGAATGACCGCATCCGCAACGCGCTCCAGGCCATCGAATGCGTCACCTATCTGTCGCAACCGGGAGCAACGTCCCCCGTGCGACAAGCGGTAGACGAGATTGACGGTGTATTGCGGGATGTCCTGGCCGATGCAGGCCGGCTTCCTATCAAATCCAGCGCCACCCCCGCGCAGAGTCAGAGAAAGTCCGCGTAGAGCGAGTTTCAAAGATATAATCATCCACCTTTGCGCAACTCATCTTGTATACAAACAAATAAGGATACAACCAAATGTCACTCAAAATGCCTACCCTGTCATGGTTGCGCGCGTTGAAAGCGGGGTGTGCCGTGGCCTGCTGTCTTGTTTTCAGTACGGCCACAGCCCAGCAGAAGACCTTGACGGCCGGAGACTACGCGCGCGCAGAAAAGTTCATGGGCTACAACGCGAATCCGCTGGTGCTGCACAACATTCAGCCGGCATGGCTGCCGGATGGCCGTTTCTGGTACCGCGACACCTCCGCTGATGGAGACGAGTTTATAGTGTTCGATCCGGCCAAGCAGACGCGGGAACCCGCGTTTGATCATGAAAAGGTTGCCGCCTCGCTTTCCAAGTCTGCCGGTAAAAGCTACAGCAAGGCGCATCTGCCATTCGGCCGTTTTGAATATTCATCCGATGGTAAGTCAATCTTGTTCGCGATTGCGGGAAAGCGATGGAGCTGCGACTCCAGCGGAAACTCCTGCATGCAGTTGGCCGTCGGCGAGCGGCCTGACGAAGTGTTATCACCCGACAAGAAGCACGCGGCGTTCATCCGGGATTACAACTTATGGATACGGGACACCAATACACGCAAGGAGACGCAGCTTACCACCGATGGCGTGAAAGACTACGGCTATGCGACCAACAATGCAGGGTGGATCCACGGCGATGATCCCGTCCTGTCGTGGTCGCCTGACTCCCGGAAAATCGCCACCTTCCAGCAGGACCAGCGCAAGGTGGGGGAGATGTATCTGGTGGAGACAAAGGTGGGACACCCAACACTGCAAGCATGGAAATATCCCTTGCCTGGAGATGATGTGGTGACCATGATCGAGCGGGTGATCATTGATCTGGATACACGCAAAGTCATCCGGTTGAAGATGCCTCCCGATCAGCACAGAACAACCCTTTGTGACGATCTTAAGTGCCGGAATTGGGCGGACGTGCAGTGGAGCCCCGATGCTTCGCACCTGGTATTTGTATCCAGTTCCCGGGACCATAAGCAGGCTACGATGCGAGTGGCCAACGCTTCCACCGGTGAAGTCCGGGATGTGCTGGAAGAGAAAGTAACCACGCAGTATGAATCCGGGTGGCGTCGCGCAAACTGGTATTACCTGGCAAGCTCCAACGAAGTGATCTGGTTTTCTGAGCGCAGCAACTGGGGCCACCTGTATCTCTATGATTTCTCCACGGGCAAGCTGAAACACGCGATCACGAGCGGTGATTGGGTAGTAACGGAGCTGGTGCGGGTGGATGAGAAAGAGCGGGTTGCGTATTTCCTGGCTGCGGGAAAGGAGCCGGACCAGAACCCCTATTTCCGCCACTTTTATCGTGTAGATCTGGATGGCAGGAACCTGAAGCTGCTCTCGCCTGAAGATGGCGACCATACGATTGAGCTTGCGCCTTCGGGAAAGTTTTTCACCGATTCCTACTCCAGGCCGGATGTGCCGCCGCTCATTGTATTGCGTGACTCCTCCGGCAAATTGCTGTCGACCATTGCCAAAGCCGACATTTCGCGGTTGCTGGCTGCGGGATGGCAGCCCCCTGTGCCCTTCTCCGTGAAAGGGCGCGACGGCGTGACCGATATCTATGGCCTGATGTATAAGCCCGCGAATCTGGACCCAGCGGGGAAGTATCCGATTGTCAACAGGATTTATCCGGGTCCACAGGGTGGCAGCGTCAGCAACTGGGGATTCTCAGCGGCGCGTGGTGATTCACAGAGCCTGGCGGAGCTGGGTTTTGTTGTTGTCCTGATTGAAGGCATGGGCAATCCTTTACGCTCAAAGAAGTTTCACGATGCCTATTTCGGCAACATGGGTGACAATACGCTGCCTGATCAGGTGGCAGGCATGAAGGAGCTGGCCCAGCGATTTCCCTGGATCGACATGGAACGGGTGGGTATCTGGGGGCATTCCGGCGGTGGATACGCGGCTGCCGATGCCATGTTCCGTTACCCTGATTTCTTTAAGGTCGGCATTTCTGAATCCGGCAACCACGATAACCGCGAATATGAGGATGATTGGGGTGAGCGATACCAGGGCTTGCTGACGCGTAACTCCGATGGCACAAGTAACTACGACGACCAAGCCAATCAGAATTTCGCCAGGAGCCTGAAAGGGCATCTGCTGCTCATGCACGGCACCATGGACGATAATGTGCCTCCATACAATACCCTGCTCGTCGTCAACGAACTGATTAAGGCCAATAAAGACTTCGATCTGTTGCTGTTGCCGAATCGGCGCCACGGCTATGATAGTGACCCATACGTGACTCGGCGGCGCTGGGATTATTTTGTGCGATATCTGATGGGCGCAGAACCCCCACAAGGCTACGAACTCAAGCCGCCCGGAAGGACGGCGCCCGGAGCGGGAGGGCCGGCCGATGCCGATGAGGATGAGTAACTCTTGGGCAGGCAACCGACGCGCAAGCCGGCTATGTCTTGATTGGAAGACTACTCGTTTAAATTCTTACGTCTCAGGTGACTATAGCGCTTTCATGATGAGTGTAGTCTCGCTGTTGGCGGTCCGATCCAAAATAGATTTAGCAATCAGCATTCAGCATTCAGCCCGCAAACGTCTCAGGCTGAAGAGTTGCAGCATCGTTGGCATGGTTGAGAAATCGGTTTACGGTAATTATGAAAGGCTCTAACACCTTTACACCTGCTGTAGAACGACTTCTTTACCATGCCCATCGTGCTCCAACCCTTCAGCCGATGCTGATTGCGGGCTGGATGCTGACCGCTAAGCGCTGATTGCTAAAGCGAATCCAGAGTTGGTGTATCCTGCGGCGCTCCGCGCCGGAGACGGTGCAGTGCACCGTCTCTACGATTAGCATTCTTTCTGCGGGGATACAGCTTCTGTGGAACAGCTATAAATCGTATAACTTGCCATTGGCTTCTCATTTCACTTCTCTGACAAGGTGGTCCAGCTTGACTCCCAACCGCCTGCCCAGACGAACGATTGTGGAAAGGCTCACGTTGACGCGCCCATTCTCGTGAACTGCATTTTCGTCGTTGTAATGCCGCAGTCCCTGCTTAGTTCTTGTTTGTAAGACCCTTCTCTTACGCTATTGTCAACGCTCCAAATGTAAGTAGAATCGAAACGAGATGAGCGGCAGACGACGCAAGAGGCACAAGACAAAAAAGACTCCAAAGAATAGCCATAAGACTATCAATCCTAGTGTCCCCACGGAACCAGCTCAGGAACCACTTAGAGAAATTCCAACCAACGAAACAATCCAAGAACACAAAACAAATTCTAAAAGGCTTACTATGTGGAAACAGAAACCCAAGCATGATTCGCCAGTTGCTATCGGCACTCTGTTGGCTGGAGTCATCGTTGCTACCATTTACTTTTTCCAGCTGTCCACAATGCAACAGACATTGCACATTGAACAACATTCGCAACGGGCTTGGCTGCAACTGAGCAGCAAACTGAATGAGATTGTGAAGGAACAAAAAATAACTAGATCTGAACTCCTCGACAAAATGGATACGATCGTTCTGCCAGCGATTATTTCCAATTCCGGCAAGACTCCCGCTATCTCTATTAAAGTCGATATCGTTCTCGAAATTATCCGCAACGGAGAAGATCCGCCATTCGATTACTCCAAACGACACACTGTGGAGATTTGGGGCATACTCTTCCCCGGTGAGCGCCACGAGTTTCCCGTAATTGCCTATCGACGAGATGGTAGCGAAGCAGTGCTTACAGAAGACGAACGGCAAGGACTTCGCAATGGTCAACTCTTCATACGAAAGTACGGTCGAATCACATATGAAGACAGATTTGGCCAACACTGGACGCAATATTGCGTCTGGATGCCGTTCGCTGCCGGTAATTACACTTCTTCGTCCTGCACTCCCTATAATCAAGTAGATACTGATTAACAGCCTGTCACGGCAAGGACCAGAATGACGCCCAAAATGGTTTTTGGGCGGACTTGCTCTTTTTGGACAGGATTGATTTGCTGAGCAAAGCCACGCAGGGCGTTCTTGCAAGGCCCAATATACCTGCACCAATCATTCACAGCGGCAACGACCGCGTCTGATGAATTTTGTCGGTCAGTTCCTGCTTGGCAGCAACCACCCGCTTGGGATTGGGAATGATTTCACGCAACGACGGCGGCGCGCTGGCAATTATCTGCTGAAGCTCCGCAAGTGTCGCCGGCTTGTCGAGGACCCCAACATGAGTAGTCAACCCTTCAGCCGATGCTGATTGCGGGCTGAATGCTGACTGCTAAGTGCTCATTGCTGAATCGTATAAATTGCCATTGGCTTCTCATTTCACCCGGTTGAGAAGACGCTCCAGCTTCACTCCCAACCGCCTGCCGAGACGAACGATTGTGGAAAGGCTCACGTTGACCCGCCCATTCTCGATGAACTGCATTTTCGTCGTGGTAATGCCGCAGTCCGCGCCTAGTTCTTGTTGCGTAAGACCTTTCTCCTTACGCAGCGCTGCCACTTGCTCTCCAAACCTCCGCTGCGCCCTTTCAATTTTCCTTTGCCGGCTGCCCTCCCGTGCACTGCTCTTCCATTGGGATCTGCTCATGTGCCATCCTTCAGGGCAAGAGGACCACAACCCTTTAAGCCGCGAATGCCCTCGCAAGCTCTCCAGGGGCGGTCCTCCCGGCCCAGCTTGGAAACCCTTCCCGGGTTGAGAACATCCAGCTCAAATGGGGCCACTTGCCCGGAGTGGCCCCACGAGAACAGGAGAATCAGGGCACAGCAGCTCTCTATGCCCCTATTTAGGAGTGCATTTTATTGGAGTGCTACGATTGGAGTCAAGCAATAATTGACTTTTCACCGGGTTTTACCAGTACGCTTAGATCCAGATTAGATATTTTTCTCTGGCTACCCTTTTACGCAGGTGCTACGATAGCGGGTGCCATGACGCGTGGAGGGCGACACCATGGAAATACACATGCAGGATCCAGCACAAATACGCAAGAGCCTGGGCGAACGCATTCGTCACTTGAGGGGCAAAAAGGGCTGGTCACAGGAAGACTTTGCCCACCGGGCGGGACTGGGCCGGTCGTTCGCCGGGGCCATTGAGCGTGGCGAAAGGGATGTGCGCATAAGGACCCTGTGCAAGATTGCCGCCGTCTTGCACGTTGACCTCCCTGCCCTCTTTCGCAGCACCGGCCGGTAGAATTGGGCCCTCTTGGGTTGCCAAACTGCGCTTGCCGGGTCTTTCGGGCAGACGCAAGGGGGAATTTACCAGTGTTATCGCGTGCCATGAAACGAAGTGCTACGATCAGGCGTAGACGGATTGAATAGCTTTCCATGATTTTAGTTGCACATGAACAATCCTGTTCAAGTGCGAAAAGATTTGGGTCAGCGCATTCGTCTCCTGCGCGGCAAAAAAGGCTGGTCCCAGGAGGATTTTGCCCACCGCGCGGGGCTGGGCCGTTCCTTTGCCGGCGCTATCGAACGCGGCGAAAAAGACATCCGCATCCGCACCCTCTGCAAAATCGCTGACGTCCTCCACATTGATCTGTCTTATCTCTTCAAGGGCATTGGAAAGTAATTCCAACTCATCCTGCAATACACTGCCTGACTTGATGACATTCCGAACTTGCTTCGGCGGGTGAGGAACCCTGAGGATCTATCCTCCGCTTCCCCACGTTCTATCCTTCTCCTCTTAAATCAGGGCTTTTCTCCTTTCCCGCTTTATCATTTCCGCAAAGGAGAATCACCATGAAAACTTTCTGTAAGCTGTTGATTTCAGTTCTCTTGCTCACCGGAACAATGATGTCCGGCGGAACTCAGAGTGTGCCTTATACACTCACCACGTGCATTCCGAGTGCAGCACCGCAGAAACTGCTGCAATTGGTGGACGGGACTGAGTGCATTCCGTGGACACCAAGTACATGCTTCCCAAAAGCATTCCGCTCATAGGAGGTAAATCGGCTGTTGTCTCGGGGGGGAGGCCTGATTTAGGCTTGCCCCCGTGACTTCCTCCATCATGACCTATTTCGGATCACCGCTGGTCCTGATGGTCGTGGCAGTGATGGTCTACCGACGACTCTACCGGGAATTCCCATTCTTCCTTACCTATCTTCTGACAGTCGTCATCGCCGGTATCATGCGCGTGGTGTTCTTTCACTATCGCATGGTGAACTCGTATTTCTATACCTATTGGATCACCGAAGCTGCGGAAGTCCTGCTCGCATTCCTCGTACTCTACGAGGTATTTCTGGTCCGGCTATTTCCGGGATTCAACATAACATCGGTTTATCGGTGGTTGTTTCCTGTTATTGGCGTAACTGTTTTGGCGCTGACGGCCTGGATGTTCTTCAGTGCTCCCTCAACGGGCGCCAGCAGGGCTGTGGTAATTATTGGAGAGCTTACTTTTGCTCTCAGTTTCATGCAGGTTGCGGTGCTTGCCTTTTTCTGCGCGCTCATGTTGTTCATGTCCCGCGAATGGCGCCGCCATGAACTGGGCATAGCCGCCGGGTTTGGCATCTACGGCGCAGTCAAACTCCTGATCACGCTGAACCGGGCAAACCAGTCCTATGCCTCAACGGCTTGGCAGCAGCTTCCCACAGTTGCCTACGCCGTTGCCGCAGTGATCTGGCTCGTCTACCTCTCCCGCAGCGATCCTGAACCTGAGGAAACGCCCATCACTGAAGAAATGGTGGAAAAGGTGGAACAGGTTTACGGACAAATACTGGAAATGTTTCGCAAAAAGCGCTGGCGGCTCTAAAGTCGGGGGAAAAGCTGGTCTTCAATACCCGGCTCGGAGTATGCGGCCAGAGCCAGCGCCGCCTCTTTGAGTTCCTGGTAAGCCTGGAGCGTCTCCTCAACCAGGTCTTTCAGATCAGGGAGGCTGCGAGTGATCAGCACAAACTGAAGCACACTGAGCGGCTTCCAAACTCGAAGGATGAAAATGCCGCTGCGCCCGAACATGCGCACGGGGACGGCAAAGTTGATAAGCCGGTGGGCCAGCAGGCGCTTGGTATTGTCCGTCCCGCCCAGGTGCCTGTAACCGAAGTTCTGGAGGGCCGTAGCGTTGGCCACCATCTTCCGGAAATATTCACAAGCGGCCTGAATTCGTCCTTCCTGAATCTTGCTGAACTCAATTCGAGTGTGGGACTGGCGAAGAAACGCCTCTTCCATCGGGTCGATCAATTTCCGCAGGCCCTCGATGTCCACCCAATTGAGGAACACGAAGATGTTGGAGTATCCAATCGGCTCCGGCTTCCTGGTCCGATGCCTGGCCATGCTCATAACCACCGCACAAACTATGAAAATAGCCAGCGCGACAACCATGCAAGTGATTGGAAGGGGAATCATGGAGCGGCTATTATTGAACCACTGTCAGCCCCGAAAGTGAAGAGAAGTTTACAATTTTCTATTCTGGCAGTTCCATTGTGACACTGAGGCATTCATCCATTGCAGCCAGCTGAGGAGCTCAACAAAAACTTTATGTGATTTTGGACATCGACGCCAATCTGAGAAGTGGGCCGGAGCATTATTTTGAGAAAGCATTTGCAATCTTTGCATAAAAGCAGCATTATGACGCTAACTCAAATTTTGAAATCTACCAGCGCACAAAGCTTCCAAGGCTTCAACTGTGAGAATCAGAGTCAAGGGATTCTAGTTGTGAGGGAGGATCGGAATGAGTAAAAAGACGCAGGGCGTATTAGTTGCAGTGATAGGTGCCGCGGGGGTCATCACCAGTGCCTGGATCGGAACCGGCTGGGGAAATCTGAAGGCTCGCCAAAGCTCAAGTTTGGCCGCAAATGTCTTTAACTCTAACACTCATGAAGGTATATCCGGTGCACGGATAATTTTGCGGACTGCTAAAGAGGCAGACTCAGAAGAGACGGACAGCGTGGGCTCGCATACCTTCATTATAGAGAAGGATGTCACGGGTACATCGGCAAAAATTGAAATCAGCAAAGACGGGTTCAACAGTACTGACCTACAAATAATTCTGCCGGCGTCGGGAAACGCCACAAGTCGGTCTTTCTATTTGGTCCCGATGGAGTTGGCTGAGAAAAAAACGGTCTCACAAACGGGACAGGCCAGCCAACCTACCGAATCACCGCGACAATTTGTGCAGATTGTCTCATCAGGCCCGAAGGCCAGCGGTTCTGGCGCAAATTTTAGCGGCTGGTACGAGGTTTGCTCAAATCCCGCACCTTCCGGTTACCACATATCGAATGTCGAATTCTCTCTGTCCGGCGATCGTACCTGTGGTGCATGGGCGGAGTGTGCGCCTAGCACGAACACCGGCAGTCAAGCCTGCTACCGGTTCAGGATGCAAGGACACAATGAATTGGCGGGCTCAGGCCAAGCCCTCAGCGAAGGCATCCTAAAGGTAACCCTTATGAGCAACTGACGGGGATATCTCGTAGCAGGTCTTTTCCTATTTGGATGCAGGACTTGATGAGTCTAGGAGCGCGGGCGACTGCGATATCTGACCAGCCGGCTGAATCTCGTATTTGAGGACATAGTCTGCATCATCTTTCATCCTACGCAACTTCGTTTGGCCCCATAGGATTTTGTCTTGAGGCAGTTGATAAATGAACGTACCCTCCAAAGCGATAGGCTTACCGCCATCAAACTGCGTGATGTTTACGCGCACAAATCCCTGAAGAGCCCCTGGATTTCCATTCGTCTCATATGAAAACGCAATAGACTTTTGGCCGGTAAATGACCCTTCGGTACTCCCCCATGGAATTGCCGTCTGCAGGTTAGTGATGACATCCTTTCCGTTTTCAGCGTGTTTTTTGATCCATTGCCTTTCTCCTGTGATTGATATCCTGGTCCCAAAATCCTCTTGGTCCTGTGAGATTTTGACGGTGCCGCCGTGTTGGAATCCGCCGTGCTCAAATATCTGAGTGCCCGTACTCGTGCAGGTATATTCCCATTGTCCTGAGAGGTCTGGAACTTTTGAAGTTGAGCGTCCACACGCTGTAAACGACAACGCGAAGAGGATGATGCAGAAAGCTGCGCCCGCGCCCCTAACCCCTTTGAAGCAGCGCAGCACAGCCGTTCTGTCACTAGATAGAGCAGGCGTTTGGCCATGGGAACCATCAGGTGTCTCAAGGCTGATCCGATCTTCGATTTCACTCATAAGCTTCTCCAGTTACTGCTAGAACTGCAATATCGTATCGAGCCCTCGCCGGAGCCCAGCAAAAGATCGCACTTCGCGAACGGCCAGCAACGTGCCCATCACGTAGGGCTCTGCCCCACTTCCTGCTTCCTGCCTTAGGGTGAGCCTCTCATTTGCCTGGCCGAATACGACCTCGAACGCAAACACATATCCCGGAAGCCGAACGGAGTGGATTTGGGTTCCCTCTACCTTTGCGCCTCGACTTTCCTTTTGTCCAAGAGTGCGTTGAATGGGATGATGATAGATAGGGGTACCAACCTGCGATAGCTTAGCGGCGAGCTCCCTAGCGGTTCCACTGGGAGCGTCAGGCTTTTCTGCAGCAGCGTAATCCAAGATTTCCCAGCTCTTCACGAATCTTGCTGCCACCATTGCGAACTTTTGAAGCAGCACGGCAGTTACGGCGAAGTTGCCAGCCGCCAACACGCCGACTTGGTGCTTCTCAGCGAGGTGATCAATTTCATCAAAATCTTTCTCTGTTAATCCAGATGTGCCTATCACAACCGGAACTTTCGCCTTGACAGCGACTGTTACGTGCTCCTTTACAACGCTGGGGTGAGTGTAATCTATGAAAACATCGGGACCTGAGGCGATCCCTTCCTGAGCGGTTCGCTTAATCGTGAGATCTAGCTCGGGAATATTGACCAAATCCCCTAATTGCTTCCCAGCGTTATTTTTTCCCACGACGGCGACCAACTCAAACTCCTTCGATTCGCGGATAGCTCGCGTCAACACTTTTCCCACCCAGCCAGTGGCTCCAGCCAGGCAGATCCTTATAGGCATTTGTAAACTCGTTTCATCCCGTAACCAGGAGAGTTGCCTGTATTTTCATCCGGGACCGTCAGGCCGCCAATAGACCGGCCTTCGGCATAGGATTCCTTTCTAATAAGTAGTGATTGAATAGGGCCTAAACGTTACACAAAAACTTGTCACTGTATGAACCGGTGGCCGCATCGGGTGGCGCCGAGTTGGTCAATCGCAAATTCGCCATCCATCCTCGAGGCGTCCGGAGCCTCAAGTCGCCCCATGGCTGCGGGCGCAAATCAGAAATTGAGTGTAAGTCATTGAAAAAAATGGTCGGGAGAGGATCCCGGCATGCCGGGATTTCAAAGGTCGGCAATATCCCGCTGACCTGTAGGTTCGCGCTGAAGCCGCGAGGCGACAATGCAACTGCCAGCATCAAGGCGGTAAAGGGGCTAGGGTTGGTAATACGGCCAGCACATGCAAACCCTCGTTAAGCGTCGTGACGTCCAAGGAGCCGAAGATGCTGACCGGCTCTTAAAGCCGTGCGGT
>DATDGH010000499.1:0-4672 GCA_036522215.1 Candidatus Angelobacter sp.
GCGTGAATTCAGTTATCCAGGACGGACGCTACAGCCTGCGCCTCATGGCCAAGCGCCCTGGAATGACGCTGCTCGTCATCACAACGCTTGTTCTTGGAATCGGTCTAAACGCCGCGATTTTCAGCGTTGTGAATGCTGTCATTCTGCGGCCTCTGCCTCTGCGAGATCCTGACCGAATCGTAAGTCTTTACGCCAAGGTCAACCAAACCGGTGCCACACTAGGAATCTCGTACCCCGAATTTCTGGATTGGAGAGCCCAGGCGCACTCTTTTGAAGAAATCGCTGCCCGGTATGCGCTGACCTTCACCATGACCGGTAACGGTACTCCCGAGCATCTCAAAGCCTTCGGAATTTCAGCTTCTGGCTTCAGGACCTGGGGTGTCACCACGATCCTGGGCCGTGACTTCACAGATGACGACGACCGGGCCGATTCCAGCCGCGTAGTGATACTTAATCACGCTTTTTGGCTTCGAAAATTCGGCGGCGATTCCTCTGTTCTGGGCAAGCCCATTGTTCTTGACCAGCGAGAATACACCATCATCGGCGTCCTCCAGCCCACACAAATCAGCGGTCTTAAATATCCCGATGTATGGGCGCCGAATGGTCCATTCATTGACGATCAGATGATGCGGCGCAACAGCCGATATTTTTTTCCGATCGCACGGCTAAAAGCCAATGTGACTCAGGCCCAGGCTCAAGCGGAGATGGACACCATATCAAGCCGACTGGCCGCGCAATATCCAGTGACGAACAAAGGCATGGGAGTCACGTGCGTCAGCGAAACCGAACTGTTTACCGCCGATGGCCGCAAACCTTTGCCACTCCTCATTCTGGCATCCAGCCTCATTTTTTTGCTTGCCGCAGTCAATGTGATGACAGTCTTTATGGGCAATACTGTAGAGCGCGGCCAGGAATTAAGCGTTCGACTTGCAATCGGCGCCACTCGCTCAAGTCTCTTACGGCAACTGTTCATCCAAGCCCTGATCTTTGCTCTACTCGGGGGCATTCTTGGCTTGCTATTGGCCAAATTGGGCCTCTTGTCTTTTCTTCATCGCTTTCCTAACGCCCTGGTTCGCTTCCAGGAAACCAATATCGACTTCAGGGTCACGCTGGTCACAATCGCAATGGCATTGCTTGCGAGTCTGACAGCCATTGTTTTGCCAGCTCTGTACGCCCTCCGTCTCAATCCAGCCGCCGAACTCAAAGGCGAATGGACCTGGTTTGCCCAGCCAAAATACCGGACTCTCGCACGCGCTGGGCTAATCCTTTTTGAAATATCACTGGCATCCGGCCTGGCCCTCGTCTCCGGGCTCTTAATCAAGAGCTTTTATGAAGTAGAAAAGGTTGATTTAGGCTTCAATCCATCGCACGTATTCTCATTCCAAATCAGCCCACCCCCCACTCATTACAAGGAACGTTCGCAACAAGCGGCCCTCTACAAAGCGGCACTTGAAAAACTCACCAGCTCACCGGGGCTGGAATCAACCAGCGCCATCTCAGGCTTGCCCTTGACCAACCAGGCAGACGCCAATGATTTGGAAGCAGATTCTCAATCGCCGATGTTTGGCCAGCATTTGGTAGTCGAAGATGAATCTGTTCTGCCACACTTTTTCCAGACAATGAATCTTCCGCTGCTACAAGGTCGAGATTTTTCCGATGCCGACCGTGACGGCGCCCAGCCCGTCGTGATTCTGGATGACGTGTTGGCGGCAAAATTGTGGCCCAACCAGAATCCCCTGGGGAAGCGTGTTCGCATCACAAATGCCAAGAGCGATATGCCGATCTGGCGCGAGGTCGTAGGCGTTGTGCGCCAAATTAAACACTTTGGTCCAGAACGCCGGGTCCGATGGATGCAGCTCTACTTCCCGATGTACCAGAACCCCACTCCAACGCTTTCCTTTGTCATCAACACGCGCCTTCCCGAGGCCGCGGTAAAGGCAACGGCTGAAAAGGCGATCCACGAGCTGGACAAGGATCTGCCAATTGAGAGCTTTGAGAAAATGGACTCCTATCTGGATACCCTACTCAGCGGACGCAAGGTAACTCTGCTCTTGCTGAGCGCGTTCGCAACTATTGGAATCGTGCTAGGGCTGATCGGGGTCTATGGCGCAGTCGTCAATTCCATTGTTCAGCGCCGGCGAGAGATCGCAATCCGCATGGCTGTGGGAGCAACTCCTTCCCGCATTCTCACGTTGGTTACCCGCTTGGCGTTGTCAGTCACGCTGGCTGGAATTGCAGTTGGTTCCGGGGTTGTCGCCAGCATGACCCGCATCCTGAATTCATTGCTTTTTGGAATTAGCACCCTTGATCCGACAATTTACGCCATCAGCGCCCTCGTGCTCTTCGTGCTTGCAATCCTGGCCAGCATCATTCCCACCGCCAGACTCTTCCGCTTTAATATTCAGGAAATTCTTCGCCAATAAGACACAATGACTGCTTTGTCCTGAAAGGTGAGACCAACATTTCGCTTGCAATTCACTTCACGGAGCAGTAGCATTCTGCGCAACATATACAGAAATCATGTAGTTTGCAGTCCAGGTATAAAGTAATCGCGTTTCCAAATTTGTCATTGAGTCGATTCGCACAAATGCTAAAAGGAGAAGGAGCCTCTTCCCGACGTTTGCCATGAGCAAGAAACGAAGCGTTCGCCCAAATCTCGGCGGCGCTCTCCGGCCCCAGGCCGAAGCGCCGCGCCATAACTTCCTCTACATTCATGTCACCAAGGAAGAGCAGGAACAGATCCAGCAATACTGCGCAGATCACCAAATCAGCGTCAGCCAATTCCTTGCTGATCTTGTGCTCACCGACGCCATGAAACCCAAGCCCAGCCGCAACCAGAAAGTAGTCCTGCGTGCTCAGATTGAGCTGACTGCGGACGAACTCGAAAAGCTCGAACTGCTGACTAAGTTTAATCAGAAAGCAACTGTTGGCGAATATATCTACGAAGTGCTCAAGCCGAATCTCGAACTCCAGAGGCTACACGCTCCAATCGAGCGAAAACCGCTACGCTATTACCTCTCTGAATACGAGCACCATATCGTCACCACTCACATTGCAGACAAAGAAATGGCGGCGCGCTACTATCCGGTCATGCTTGCCTTGAAAGCCATCGCCAAAGACCGTGAAACGCAAAAGTAAGCAAAGGTCTTGACCTCTTAAATACTCAGTGTGACAATTCTGCGCCACACCATTGTTTTTTTAAGTTGCCATGAGCAAGAAACGAAGCGTTCGCCCCAATCTCGGTGGCGCTCTCAGGCCGCAAGCCGAGGCGCCACGCCATCACTTTCTTTACATTCACGTCACCAAAGAAGAACAAGAACAAATCCAGCAATATTGCGTAGATCACCACATCAGCGTCAGCCAATTTCTGGCCGACCTTGTGCTCGCCGACGCAATGAAAGCCAAGTCAAGCCGCAGCCAGAAAGTGGTCCTGCGGGCCGAGATCCAGTTGACGCCGGAAGAGCTGGAAAAACTCGAACTGCTCACGAAGTTCCATCAGAAAAGCAGTCCCGGCGAATACATCTACGAAGTGCTCAAACCAAACCTTGAACTACAGAGGCTACATGCCCCAATCGAACGAAAACCGCTGCGCTATTACCTTTCAGAATATGAGCACCACATCGTGACCACTCACATCGCAGGCAAAGGCATGGCGGCTCGCTACTACCCGGTCATGCTTGCCCTCAAAGCCATAGCCAAAGACCGCGACAAGCAGAAGTAACCCGACTTCATCACCGCCTCACAAGGCTTTACGCCAATTCTTCGCCCGTATTTTTTGCTATTGACATAGACTTTTTAATGATTAATATTTATCTATGTACCTGGGCTAGGGGCACCTGGAGGATCATCCCGGCACGATTGCGATGGGCAAACGCAACTACGGGCAGCGATCCTCTCGCCCCTTTTTATTGGTTCATCCGCTCGAATTAAGGGAAACAAGGACGCCAGACTCCACATGACATTTCCACCAAAAGACAGGCGGCGGCCGGGGCAAGCGGGCGGCAACGGTGACGACAACAACCCTGACAAAAAACGCCCAGCATCAGCTTCCCGACCCGGCCCGCCGTCTGTGGCCGAAGAAGCCCAAAGAAAGTTCGGCGCAACCATTCAGAGACTTCGACAGCAATCAGGCCTATCACAAGACCAATTAGGGCATGATTCCGGTATCACGGGGACAGAGATGAAGGAGATCGAGGCAGGCCGGATGGACACAGCACTTTTCACTATTATTCGCCTTGCCAGTCGACTCGGCGCCACGGTTGAGGAGCTGCTGCAAGGAATTCCATGACGCCCTCTCCCTTTCCTAACGTGCAGAAGCGCGATTCTCGGACGGTGGCAAAAGACTGCTCATTCAGAATGCGTTCCTTTACCAAGGGGAACTCAGCCAGGGAAGGCGCCGACTGCGCCTTGCCTGCCACAGCTCACAATCCGCGCAAGCGGCCCAACCAATCACTCGGCTGGCTTTCTTACAGCCTTTCCTCTGTGTTCTCCGCAGTGGCCCGGAACCCTGCGGAGGCACTGAGCCATGAAGGGTTGGTATCAAGAACCTGATTTCCCGTTTGGCTCTCCCCCCGAATTGCCCCACCCGGCTACTGAGTAGAACAAAGGGAGGACGCGTGGATTGCCTGCCCATTGGGCTGCTGGGCGTGGCTTGCAGGTGGACTGGGTGGAC
>DATDGH010000500.1:0-3560 GCA_036522215.1 Candidatus Angelobacter sp.
AGGATTTACGAGACTTGGAAGAGAAGGATCAGGGCTGGAAATAGGCTTCGGCACTTGGATGATGCCTCGGCAATTAAAGCTCTCTTTTGCACCATCCAGGGGAGCAAAAAGTTCTGCGCTCAGGTTGTTAGCGGTTTCCAGTTCGGCAACCCGGATCTCCAATTTCAGCTTATTGTCATCAAGGCAGCGCACCAAATGAGGAAACATTTTCTCGCCAAATCTCTGGTAATCGCTATATTCGCATATCTCATTCACAGAGCGCTCTTCGTCTTTTACGGACTCAACCTCGGCTGCCAGTGCTCCAGTAACTTTGTCAACACAAAAAGCATTGGCCCCAGGATAGACCCCCGTCACGACACAACGCAGCGCCTGTCCATGCCACGACTTTTCCTCAAGCTTGCCGCTCTTCCACAGAGTTAAATCCATCCTCCATGGGGCAAGCCTTAGCTGCGGTAGGTTTGCGGTGATTGGCATGTCTTCGTTGCTGTCCAGTAACCAGCGTTTGTTTTCCCTGGCCACTTCGATACGATGAAAGGCACCGATCACAGTTTCGCGTCGCCACTGGCCCCCAGACACCCAGGACTCGGTATAAGTGCCTTGGGTGGTTCCCTTTTCGTCGTAGAAAGTGAGGGCGGCTTTAAGATGGAATGCAGGCGCGTTGTTGTCCCAAATATCAGAAAGCTGGCTTGCGTGCACCATCAGAGCAGAAATTTCCTTGTCTCCGGCCAAACACACGGAGGTAAGGACAGCCAGACAATAAGCCAAGCCAAATAAATACTTGCAGTCGGGTTTCATGCTGCTGGCATCTTAACTCAGCACGGTTCAATCCAAAAATCTTTCACCGGTTTCGTCAAAAAAACAGCCACTTGCAACCTCTCCGATGCACCAGCGGGCGAATATACAAGCTGGACTGTGACTCTGAATTTTTACCGCCAATAAGACATTCCGGATAATTCATGAAGCCGAGAAATAAATGTGGACCCGCGAAACCCCAGCGCCGGAGGCGCGCAATTACTTAGCCCAGACCGTTAGGTCTGGGAATCGGTAGGAGATGAAGGTGAGCCCCAGCGGGGCGACACAATCGCGCCTGCACCTTGTTCGATTTCGAGATTGGAAAATTCGTGTCGCCGCTCCACGGCTCTGCGTCGGTTTTCCTTGTACCCAGCGCTGACGCGCTGGGCTAAGTAATTTCGCGCCTCCGGCGCTCCGGCTCGTGGAGCTAGGTTTTTTGCGAAACTCAAGAATAATCCAGGAACATCAACAGGCTCGGATCGTTCGGCTTATGTCTTTTTAGTTTACTTCGAAGCGAAAGCGAGAGGTCCCTACTGCCGCATTAGACGCATCGGGCTGCATTTTTGAGGGCTCATATCATTTCTGAAAATGCTATAGATTAATAATCGCCATTCGTTCTAATCCTGTAACGTTTCCTCCTCCAATTTCACTACTTGTCAGCAGCTCTCTGCATGCATAATGGGAACGCACTAACCATGTCCAACGCTTTTGTCTACGATGTCTTCCTGAGCCATAACAGGGCGCAGAAGGATTGGACCCGAAGACTCGCCCGAAACCTGGACGAGAAAGGCGTCAAAGTATGGTTCGATGAATGGTCACTTCTCGCGGGCACTGTTGCCAGCAAGGGCATGGAACTTGGCATTGAAGAAAGCCGGCATGTCGTTCTGGTATTGTCACCAGAGTTTCTGGAATCAGAATGGACCGACTATGAGACCCAGATCAGCATGGTGGACGATCCTGCGAATCGCAATCAAAAGCTGATTCCAATTTTGTATTCTAAATGTAATGTCCCGAAGCGCCTCTCCCGACTTTCCTGGATCGATTTTCGCGACTCCCACGGCGATGAAGATCGTTATGCCTATCGTCTTCAGCAACTGCTGGCCGATCTGCAGCCGAATGAATATGAACGACCAAAAGATTTCGAGCGTTTCCTGGAACAGCGGCGCAAATACGAAAGCCAGGATCCGCACAAGATTCCCGCAGTCGGCCCGCTCCCCAAGGGCTCGCGCATGCCTCACGCTCCGAGCAGTCTCTTTGTCGGCCGGGAGAAAGAGTTGCGCGACCTGGCGCGAAGCCTGACTCCGGGTGCAGGGACAATGGTAGGCGTCCACGCTGCTGTGACGGGACTGGGAGGCGTAGGCAAGACGCAACTGGCCATCGAATATGCGCACCGCTACGGCCGCCGCTATCCCGGCGGCGTCTTCTGGCTGAACATGGAGAACGCGGACAACGCTATCAACGAAGTGGCAGCCTGCGGCGAGCGCATGAATTTCCCCAACTTCAGCGATCTCAAGACGCCCGAGCAGGCCACGCTGGTGCGCAAGGAATGGGAGGAAGGCGAGCAGGCGCGGCTGCTGATCTTCGATAACGCTGAAGACCCGGCGGTGGTAAAGAGTTGGCGTCCGGTTACCGGCCCCTGCTCTGTGCTGGTAACGAGCCGCCGCCAGGACTGGCCGCTGGAAATGGGCGTAGCAACCTTGCCGGTGGAGACATTACCCAGAGCCAACAGCCTGGAGATGTTGCAAAAAGCAAGGCCAAAGGTGGAGCAGAGCCCGGCGGAGAGCAAAGCTGCAAATGAATTATGCGATTTGCTAGGCGATCTCCCCCTGGCGCTCAAGGTAGCAGCGGCCTACTTGCAGAAGTACCACGCCGAGAACATTGCCGGCTATCTCCTGGACCTGCGCCAGACCTCCGCGAGCGATTCAGAATTGGGAGACGTCTGGGCCTGCTTCGCCGTCAGCTATCGTAAACTCAATGCCGAAGATGCAACAGACGCCTTGGCGCTTCGTCTCTTTTATCTGGCAGCGTATTTCGCCCCGGTTTCGATCTCGCCCAGGCTGCTGGCCCAGGCGGCTGAGCTGGATGTCAACAAGAGCGAGGATCGAAAAGGATTCCATCGGGCCGTGGCCCGCCTGCAAGAGCTGAGTTTGATGAGTGAGGAACCAGACAAACGCCTGCTGCTGCATCGCCTTTTGCGCCAGTTCGCGCGATCCCAGAAGACACCGGGAATCGAACAGGAAGCACTTGCTCCAAGAGTATGGAAATGCCTTGAAGACTTCGCCGGCAAGGAAGTCGGAACGGGCCTGCCGCAGGAGTTGATCCGCGAGCGCGCCCACCTGCGCGAAGCAGCAACGGACGCGGAGCGCTCGAATCCAAAACTCGCAGCAACCCTCTACAACTGGCTTGGGCGTCATGGCCGAATGCTGGCTTTGGTGCTGGAGGCCAGAGCAGACTACGAGAAAGCGCTTAAAATTGGCGAAGAAGCTTACGGTTCTAGCGATCCCGAAGTGGCCGCATACGCCAACAACCTCGGCCAGATTCTGCTGGATCAAGGAAACTTGGCGGGAGCTTTGAAATACACGCAGCGGGCGCTCAAGATCAGCGAGCAGGTCTACGGCCCCGACCATCCCGACGTGGCCACGTATGCCAACAATATCAGCCAGATTCTGCAGAACCAAGGTGACTTGACCGGAGCGCTACAGTACGTCCAGCGTGCGCTCAAAATTGACGAGCAGGTCTACGGCCCCAACCATCCTGCCGTAGCCATC
>DATDGH010000501.1:0-2230 GCA_036522215.1 Candidatus Angelobacter sp.
TATTCCCGCTGGCTTCGATCCCCACCACCACCTGCCCACTCAATCCCTGGTAGAAAGCCCGCGCTTCCTCCGTGTGCAGCAGCCGGCGTTCTACCCATTCGCCCGTTTCCGTGTCCAACATTGCGATCTGTTGGAAGCTCAGATGAAAGTCACACCCTATATACTTCATATACGGCCTCCTTCGTCTCGAGCTCTTCGGTCATCAGCACATCGAGTTTACTCGAGACTGTTTGGGGGCCGTTGTCGTCATACAATCAAAACGCCCGTAAAGCGCACGCGCGCTTTCATCAGCGCGGGCGTAGGGCCGAGGGAGCTGCCCCGCCCAAGTTTCGCTTCCACAAGGTCGTTTGCAATACTGGAGCCAGCGGGGTCATTGGGTAATCAGCTGTTCCGTGACCCTACAAAACCCACACCCGGGAGAGAGGGGACCAATCTGACGCCCCGTCACATCTATTAACAACGTATTAAACAATATAAATTTCTACTTGACAACATCGTAAAGGATGTGATCTACTGAAGATGGAGCCCCCAGGGGCTGCCGTTGTACTTTGATCTTTGAAAACTGAATAGAAATGGGAAGCACGGTGCCTCGCCTTACGCGCGACGCAGCCGGGGAAGTGTACTTAGCACCCGTGAATTGAATCCCGGACGCAGCACAAGAAGTGTGCCTTGCGCTTGGCCAACCGGACGCTTGTGCTTGCGCGGTTTGCTCTGGGTGTGGCCTTACCTGGTCCCTCAGGTTACCTCGACCTCAAAAGGTAACCTTAAACCTGCCTGAAGGCTACTTTTTCCCTGACGTGATCACCTGGCGGACTGGAAAACGGGTTTTGTCACGCGGTGGAAGAGATGTAGCCCAGCTTGTGACTCTACATTAAGCCATTTAGAATCAGCCCAAGCGCCAAACGAACCAAGTAGGGTCGCACGGTTTTCAGATCACGGCGATCACCCGATCACGCGCGATCACGGCGATTGTTGACCGGTCGACACTCCCTATTGCGAGAGTCACAGATTGTTCAATCCGGGCCTACCGGTGGCGGCGCTAAAGCCCCTTTTCACCCAAAGGGCACAACCCAAAAAGGCCTTTGCAACCCCTTTTTTAGCATCAACTCCTTATGAATCAAGGAGATGCGCAGCGTTACGGCCTTTGCTCTGATTTTCAGAAATGTCTATCAACTCAAGAAAAAACAAAGAAGCTGTAAGCCCCAAAGCCATGAACGGGTGGCGTAGAGACGCGCTAGCGCGGCTCCAGATTTTGATGCCCTACACCAACTCTGGTTCTGCTCTAGCCGGTGGCAAAGCCTAGGTAGCGCTACCAAAACCTCTCCCGCTACCTCTGCCGCTACCAGGTTTTCGGTTTATTATCAATAGGTTACAGGAAAAGTAGCGGCAGTAGCGGCAAAAAGGCACTTTCCTGAAAAATGGCATGGTATCCAGCCCAAAAGACCCCGGATTGGAAGCGTCCAGATGGTGCTCGTGAGCAGCTACGGATGCACCTCTGCAAAAATGTGTACTGACTAGTAAACACCTGGGAAGTCAAGACTAGCGGACACCAATAATGCCGGAACTCACATCCAAGCTTCGGGGAGAAAGCATTTCCGGGTTCTGCCGCCTTCATGGAACATTTCATCTGCATTCATGCACATTGCTACCAGCCGCCACGCGAGAATCCATGGCTGGAGACCGTAGAGCGCCAGGATTCAGCCTGGCCCTATCACGACTGGAATGAGCGCATCACCGCCGAATGCTACGCGCCCAACTGCGCTGCCCGCATCCTGGACGAGGAAGAGCGGATCGCTGAGATCGTCAACAACTACTCCAAGATCAGCTTTAACTTTGGCCCTACGCTGCTCTCTTGGATAGAACACAACGCTCCCGAGACCTATCGCTGCGTGATCGCCTCCGATCAGGAGAGCCGGAAGCGGTATTCAGGACACGGTTCAGCTATGGCCCAGGCTTACAACCACATGATCCTGCCTCTGGCCAGCTCCCGCGATAAATACACCCAGATCAAATGGGGAATCCGCGATTTTGAGCAGCGTTTCGGCCGTTTTCCGGAGGGCATGTGGCTGCCGGAAACGGCGGTGGACATCGAAACCCTGGAAATTCTCGCCAAGCTCGGCATCAAGTTCACCATCCTCGCCCAGAGTCAGGCCGGTCGCACCCGCAAGCTGGGCGGAAAAAGCTGGAGAGATGTAAGTGGAGGGCGCATCGATCCCACTCGCGCTTACCT
>DATDGH010000502.1:0-16123 GCA_036522215.1 Candidatus Angelobacter sp.
AAGCCCCGGACTTTTAGTCCGGGGAGCGGGTTCTTTAGAACCCGCGAAAATAGCGTCTTCCACACAACTCCGGGCTTTAGCCCCGGGCCCCGAAAACTGTTGATTTCGTTACTCTAACCATTTATGAGATAGCTTGTAGTATCGATCACATTAACGATGGCCGAGCCCGAAGCAACACTAGTCCCCCCTGTCATCGCAGTAAGATCGGCATCTCGCCAAGTATCAGTAAGATATAGTTGATGTATGTGCTGGTCGCTGCCTAGATAGGTTGTCCTCATCGTGTTCTGCGTAGTGTCAACGATATTAGCCAGCGTGCCGTAGGCACTCTGCAAATTGCTGATGGTACCAGCGCTAGGCTTGATATAGCACGCCTTGTGGACTCCAAACATGGGATCGCCAAACACGGTATTGCTGCACAATTGACTGTTGCTTATATTGGTAATCAAGCGGAAGACATCATTGGTACCATAGGCGACATCCATGGTTTGTCCATTGAAACTGCAGGTCTGGGCCTCAGTACCGCACAGCGTGTAACCCGAAGGGCCGGGGCCAGCAGTACTGCCCGTGCCACTGTCTTTGATATAGCAATACTTGGTCACACCAGGCGCCGGATCACCAAACAAACTGACGCTGCAAGCCGCTAAATCGTGCACATTGGCGAGAACTCTGAAGGTCCCGTTGCCGCCATAGGCTATATCCTTGGTTTCTCCCGGAAAATTACAGAACTGGCCCTCGCTAGCGCAATAAGCGAAGCCTCCTGGACCACCGGTGATTGGACTGCTGGTATTCGTACTGGACGTGGCCGTGCTGCTATTGAAAATGTTGTAGCCCATAACATAGTTGGAACATCCCAATGGATTGGTGCCTGAAGGGCAACTGTCTGGAATATGCACGCTACTCAGCATGGGTACATACCAATCGCCCGCCCCGGGCTCGTTCTGGGGCGGGGGAGGGGAAAGCTGTACCTGGGAATAGTTGAAGCGGTACTCGGCGGTATTTAGCTGGAAAGCAGCGAGCACAACCCGGCTAACGACCGGCCCATAAGTTGCGGAAACGTTCGGGGGCCAATTCTTGAGAGGAGTTGGAATCAACTTGTTGTCGCCAAGGGCATTAAGATCGCGGCGGAAGTATATCCAGTGGGTCCGTAGGGATGCAGGATTGGCGGATGAGGTATCCGTAATTTTCCAGCAGCTTGTTTCGAACAGGTCCGACCGGGCCCCGGTGCAGGCGCTCCCGGAGAGATATACGTTGAAGTCGATGGAATTACCAAAGCGGTCGCGAATCCATCTAATGTTCCCAATAGCATCGAAGTGGTGGGTTTCGCCGTTGGGGAAATCAATTTCTGTGTCATTCAGCGGCGGATTTGGGGCCTGCGAGCTGGGCAAATGATTTCTCAAGCGGAGATAAGAACCGTCGCGGGTGTAGAAGACATTGGCCTGGGTTGGCTCATTGGGATGCAAGTTTGGATAAAAGGAATGCTGGGAGCCGTCGGGACCTTCATACATGACGGCGCTGGAAGGAGCATCCAGGGACTGACAGGGATTAAGATCGCCGAAAGACACGCGCCATCCCAGACCCGCATTCGAGCAATGGGTGGGCTCAGAGTAAAAGGTGGGCGGAGTGTTGTTCTGATCAGTTCCACCTTGCCACGGGCTGGAGTTGGCACCCAGTATAAAGTGATAAGAGAGATTGGCACCGACATGATAGGAAATGCCCAGGGGCACGGTGACCGTCAGGCTGCCGTTGAACAGGTTGATATTGTCCAGATGGCCGGCCTGGAACACCTGATTGACGTCAGCTCCCCCAGCAACGTTGGGGTGATCGTCGGCTGCGATGCTAACGGTCAATGACAACGCGATAACTACGCGCAGAATTACAAACCTGGTTTTAGACATCGTTCTATCTCCTGGCCGAGACTTACCATTTCGGGATGGCTCGCGAATCATGATCCCGGTGAATGCGTGACAAGCAGCGCGAGAGTATCGCTGTGGCCAGCTTGAGTTCAAGGGGGTTTTGCTCAGTTTTTCAATTTGGTGTGACGAGTTCCTGTATGCCAGGGACGAAAACATGGCCGGTCTGCTGATGTGACTCGATGGAACCCCGGTTCGTCTGATAGATTGACCTTCGATGAAGATCGCCTGCGACAGGTTTTGAACCGAGTGTGTGCGCAGATCAGTTCCGCCTGAAATGACCCACTACCTGCAATCCTCATGCTCTAATTGCTTCTTACCAGCGGCAGGTACGGATGACGCGCTGCTCCCCGGTGGTGAAGTCGGAGTGCGCGCCTCCGGCGCTGCAGCTTCGTTGGTCTGCGTTCCGGCAAATCTCAGCGCAAAAGTCTACTGACGCAATCCTGTGGTCCTGACAAAGTCGCGAAAGCGGGGTTCGGTGCGAAGGGGGTCGAGGCGCGGGTCAAAGAGAAGCACCGGCGGGGCCAGCGATCGGTCCTCGAAGGCCTTCTGCAGCTGGTCCATGGCTTCATCCTTTTGTCCGAGTCCGACATAGATCAAGGCTTTCGAATACGGGGAAACATAGCGGTGACGTGCGGCCTGGTCCAGCTTTTGCAACATGGAGAGCGCGTCGGCGCGCCTGCCGGTGATGGCATAGAGATGACCGAGAGAAGCGCTAGCCCCTCCTGCAGAAGCCTCGTCTGCCTTTTGGAATTCAGCTATGGCTTCCGCGCTCCGTTGCTGCTCTTCGTAAACCTGGCCTAACAGCAGGTGAGCCGGGCTGGATTGCGGGCTTGCTTCCAGGATCTTGTGGAGCATGTCTGCCGCCTGGTCGTAGCGGCGAACCCAAATATAAAACTGGGGAAAATAAACTCCCGGAGAAAAAGGCAGGAACTCTGAGAATTTCTGGTTCTCCCGTTCGGCCTCATCGGCCCGGTGCATGATGAGCAAATACGATGCGTACCACTGGTGCACGAACGTGGGCTGCAGTTCCCGCGCACGCTGATATTCGGCGGCGGCCCGGCTGAAGTCCCAGTCATACAAGAAAGCAATTCTTCCCAACATGGAATGGGCGTAAGCGACCGTGTCATCGAGTTCGAGGGCCTTCATGACCGCCGCCCGGCTCCTGGGTACGAACTCGGCCGGGGGCACGCCGTAGGCGCCCAGGCGCATATAGCAATCCGACAATCCGGCATAAGCCATGGCGTACCTGGGATCCAGCACGACGGCCTTCTGGAAATAGCCGATACTCTTGGCTTTGTCGTCTTTTCCGGGCTTGTTCATGAAGTAGTGCGCCCGGAGGAAGGCCTCATAGGCCTGCGGGTTTTCCGTATAGCGCTTGCGCATGCGCTGTGCATCTTCATGGTCCAGAGTGACCAGCAAGTCATGCAGAATTTTGGGGCAAAGCGAATCCTCGAGGTCGAAAATGCCGGTGAACTTCTGCTTCAGGGTGGCAGCCAGCAGGGCCGCGCCGTCGCGTATGCGAACCACTTCCACGGTCACGTTGTGGCGGGAACGATCAATCTCCCCCGAGAGCACATAGTCCACCTTCAGGGCCTGGCCGACGGACGCGGGATCCGGGTTCAAGCCGGAGTAATGGAGAACGGAGGCGGTGGGACTCACTACCAGCCGCGTGGCCTCGCTGAGCCTGGTGGTCAGCGCATCTGCCACTTCAACTCCGAAGTCATCTTCCCCCGCAGTTCTCTCAGACTTGAAAGGGAGGATGGCTACTGAGGTACGAACGTTGGCTGGCGTTGATGCTGCGGGCATCTCCGGCGCTGCCGTCGCTCGCCGGCCAGCCAGTTTGACTGCCACAAAAACCAGCAGCGCCAGGGCTATCCCGGCAGTCGGCAGGGCGATGGCTCGCCAGCCTCGACGTCTGAGCCTCGGCGGTGTGGCCGCAGAGCGAACAATGGCGTCCGCAGCGGGTGGCGGCAGTTTGCCGTCGCTGTTCATGGGAACGACTGCGGCGAGCAGCCGGTAACCGCCTTTGGGTATGGTCTGGATATATTGCGGATGCTTAGGATCTTCGGCAAAGGTCTTTCTAAGTTCGGAGATGCAGCGGATGAGGGCGTCATCGGTCACAAAGGTGTTGGCCCAGACGGTCCGCATCAGGGTTTCCTTGGAGACCACGTCGCCGGCCTGGGCGCTGTCAGCCAGGCAGACCAGGACTTGCATGACCTTGGGCTCAAGGCGCACGGTCTTGCCCTGGCTTGAAAGGCTGTTGAGCTTGGGTGAAACTAACCAGTCTCCCAGCCGAAAATCGCCGTCCACTTGAACCGCTCCTGTCCCAGCAATTGTACGTTTCTCAAGCAAAAGTTTCAGGCTCCAGCCGTTGCAGGGAGGCGAGCGGCGGCCTCGCCAAAACCTCGTGCCAATCCTCGGCGGTTCCTCGGGACGGCTGCACCGGCGAACGCCTAGTCTCGGCTTGTTCTTGGCAAACAAAAGGGACTTTCTATGGCGCGATTCTGCCTTTGGCTCCTCGTGGTTACTCTTCTTGTTTCTTTGTGTGCGCCGGCACAGACCCGTAGCCCTGAATTCAGGAAGCTGGAATTCTTTGGCGGCTATGCCGACTCCGGCGAATTTCCCTACAACAACTTCAGGTTTACGGGCTTTAACCTGGTGGGCGACTTTGGCACGCACCGCGGGCTGGATTTCTCGGTCATCCGTAACCTCAATCAACGCTTTGGCATTAAAGGAGATTTCTCCGCGCATTTCCAGGGGAATACATTCCCGGTCAACCTCTGCTTGCAAACGCCGTGTGTTCCCATCCGACAAACGGCCCAACTCAACCCCAAGTTGTTCAATTTTTTGGGCGGCCCGGAGATCAAATTGGGCAATCGGCGGTGGCGTTTTGCTCCATTTACACATGCGCTCTTTGGAGTTGCCCATACCACGGCCACATTCAAGACCTCCGCCAGCGCATTCAATCTATCCCAAACAACCAGCGAAACCGGATTGGCCATGGCTTTCGGAGGAGGCATGGATGTGCACTTGTCGCACAGATTCAGTCTGCGCTCTTCACTGGATTTCAATCCCAAGTGGGTGGGCCGCGATGACAATGGGGCGCGGCAGGTGCAGAATGACTTTCGCCTGGCGGCAGGCATTCTATTCCATTAGACGGTCAGCGTCCAAACTTCAGGAGGGGCGCTACGCCAAGGACGTAGTTCATAAAGGTCTCTAACTGCTGTCCAGCATTTTGGTCGTGTTTGCAATCGGGTCACTAGCACCCCGCAATACCGTTCACTAAACGAGAAATTGAATCTCGTTAGTTAATAGGCGAGGCGCAAGAACACTGCGATGTTTACCCAATGATCCCCGTGGCTCCAGTATTGCCAACGGCGTGGTGAAACCGAAACTTGGGGCGGAGCAGCTCCCTCGGCCCTACGCACGCGCTGACGACCACCCCACCACGCGCCAAAACAAGAACCGCGCGTGTTGGGGGCCCCGGGTTAAGACGCGCGCGTGCGCTTCACGGGCGCTTCGGGATAGCAGAGCGTTGGAATTAAAGGAGAGCAACGACGAGGCCAATATTCGGGCAGCAACACCCTCTTTCCTTAACGGTATCGGGGGGCCCCGGTCACCACCACCCCGCCACGCGAAGCGCGCGTCGGGGACCCCGAGGGGACCCCGGTCATCGGAAGAAACATCCAACACCTCGATGCGTTTGAGTATCCCACTGATTCCAAACAGCCTAGCGAGCAGTCAGTGGAGAGCGGTCATTCAGCCCTGTAAAGGCAAAACCAAACAGGGTCAAGTCCGGGCGCACGGCTGGCCGGGTCCTGCAGGATTTCGGCCGGAGCGCTTCATGCCGGCAACGTCCACTTTCAGTATGATTATCAAAAAGGCATGCAAGAATTGATCCCTTGCGCGTTCCATAGCGACAAAGGGCAGAGAGCCGGGTACAAAATTTAGCCGTTCAGAGAGTCCGCTATAGGTGACCATAGATGAGAAAGCTTCGCTTGGTTGTCCTGTTCCTCCTGTTGACCTCTCTTGCTTATGCCGGTGAGGTCCGCGGAAAAGTTGTGAGCGTCCTGCGCGGAGAGCCCTTGCGAAAAGTCCGCGTTGTGGTGCTAGAGAAACCGCAGCAAGCCACGACCACGGCAGACGATGGCTCGTTCAAGATCGAGAACGTCCCTCCGGGAAAGTACACGCTGCAGGCAAGCGTGGTGGGCTATCGACTGGTGATGGCGCCGTTTTCAGTCACCGCGGACGCGGACGTCGCCGAATTTTCCATCACCATGGCTCCTTCCAACTTCCGGCGTACTGATGTGGTGGAGGTGAAGGGCGACATCTTCCAGGGTGAAAACCCGGCTGTGCCCGGCCAGATCAACCTGACGGCGGCGGAAATCAAGGAATCATCGACGGTGCTGGCCGATGACCCTTTCCGCTCCGTGCAGTCGCTGCCTGGCGTTGTACCCACGGAGAACAATGACTTTTTCGGCGAGTTTTCCGTTCTGGGAGCACCTTTCTCCAAGGTATCTGTCTATGTGGATGACGTTCTGGCGCCGCACCCGTTTCACAGCATTACCAATTTGAGAGACGGCGGTTCGCTGAGCGTCTTTAGCAGCGAAACGGTAGACCAATTGACACTTCTGCCCATCGCCTTTCCCGAGCGCTACGGTGACTCGAGCGGTGCTGCGCTGGATATTCATACCCGGGAAGGCAGCCGTTCCAAACCTCTCTTCACGGCCTCACTCGGGCTTGCGGACAGCAATTTTATCGGTGAAGGGGAGCTGGGAGCCGCGCACAAAGGCTCGTGGCTGGCCTCGGGACGAAAAAGCTACCTGGGATACCTGGTGCACCGGGCAAGCGGAGATCCCTTCACTGACGTTGCCTTCGAAGATGCAGACCTCAAACTCAGCTATGACCTGAACTCACGCCACAACGTGAATTTCTACGCGATCGATGGACACACCGATCTGAACCAGTCGGGCAATGTTTTTGGCCTTAACGACTTGAAGAGCGGTGGCAATGATTTCACCCTGGCCCGCCTGGGATGGAGCTTCGCAGCGACGCCACACGTGTTGCTGGATACGCACGGGGCTTACATTCGCCAGCGCTCAAATACACGGAATCTGGCGGACCAGCCCCTGGGCGCGGACTACTATGGCGAGTGGGTGGGCGGGACTCGGGCGGTATGGAACTGGAGCAACAATCAGGTGCTGGAAGCGGGCTACAGCGGACGCCGCTTAAGGGACAGCAACTACTCCGTGTTCTATTTCACCCAGCAGAGTCTGATTAACCCCTTCCCATCAAATGGCACGGCGCTGCGCCAGAGCGGATACGTTCAGCAGGTCTCCAGCTTCTTCCATCAGCGCCTGCACCTCATGGGCGGGGTACGGTGGGACCATGAGGAACAAGTCGGCGCGCATCCGATTTCGCCACAGGTTTCGGCCGCTTTGCAGGTCGCTTCCCGAACCACGCTACAGCTCGGGTTTGGACGGTACGCTCAACTGCCGGACATGCAGACATTGGCTTTTGGGTGCGGTCCTTTGCCGTCCGTGTTGCCTACGGGCGCAGTGGCTGAGCAATTCATGGAACGATCCAACCACTATACTGCCGCGCTGGAGCAGCGGCTGGGCGAGAACCTTCGTGTTCGCGTCGAGGTCTTCGATCGTGAGAACCGTCAGTTACAGGGCGGACGCGTTTTTGGACCTTCCGGGTGCGGTCCCGTGGTTGCTAATCCAGTTCCCCCACCGTTTCTACTTTCACCCTCGACGACGGACCATTCACGCGGGTTGCAGTTCATCATTCAACGAAGAAGCGCCAACCGGTTGTCTGGATGGATTGGCTACACGCTCGGTTATGCGCGGCAAGGAATTTTCCCTTTCGTTCCAGCGGGTAACTCGGCGGCGATCGGCCCTCTGCTCACCGGTCCGATGCCGCAAGATCAGCGCCACACGCTGAACGCATTCGGCACTTATCGCCTGACACCCAGCATTAACCTCAGCGGCAAGTTGCTTTTTGGATCTGGCTTACCCCTGCCCAGCACTGTATTTCAACAAGTAGGGAATCAGTTCGTGCCCGTTGCCTTCAACCAAACACGGCTCGGCCAGTATCAGCGCCTGGACTTACGAATGGACAAAGCCTGGGCATTTACTCGCTGGAAGATGACGCTTTATGGCGAAGGCCTGAACCTGACCAACCACGACAACCGTCGTCTGCTGTCCACGGAGATCAATCCCGTTACCGGGCAAGCGTTTGCCGTGACCGAGCATGGGCTGCCGATCACGCCGACCGCAGGCCTGGTGTTTGAATTTTAGGGTTCGACCACGAAGGACACGAAGGAATCAAACAGCAAAAGAAAATCTACTGTTTTTTGCCTTCGTGTCTTTTGTGGTTAAGAACCAACTACTTCTACGCTGCCTTGGATTTTCCCTGATACAACGGGAGGAATTCATTGGCGACAAAGGTCTCAAAGGAAGTTGGGGTGGTGTTTTGAGCGGAGCGTGGCTCCAGAGCGCGTATGTGCCCGGAGTTCAGGCCCGTACTCAATTCCAGAAGCAAGTCCGCGACGTTGCCCGACATCCCCAGTTGCAGCAGAACCGGACGGACTTGCTCATCGGGCAGCCGTACATATTCGAGATCGGCTTTGTTGATGGCCTTCCCGATGATGGCAGTGATTTCGTTATAATCCACATCCCGGTGTCCCAGCAGCTCGCGTGTTTGCTTGCCGGAAAAATTCTTCTTCAGCAGCAAATCAGCGGCTGCCACTCCGATGTCCGCGGGAGCAATCAAAGGAAGTTTCACGCCGGCATTGACCGGCCCGGCAGCCTTGCCGAAGGCGCGAATGATGCCCGCCTGTCCCATGGTGTTGGTCATGAAGTAGCCGGCGCGCAGGTGAACCACGTTCAGCCCGTCGATCTGATTGAGTTTTTCCTCGAACTCATGCAGCCCGACCACGGGGCCAGTCCTATCCGTTTTGTCTGCGCCGATGCTGCTGAGAAGGACCGCATACTTGACTCCCGCCTGCTTCAACGCTTGAGTCAGCGCATCGCCCACGCGGTTCTGCTGTGCGTGAAAGTCCTGGCTGGCCAGATCAGGCGGGACCATCACGTAAACCCCGGTTGCCCCAGTGAAAGCCTGAGTAAGAGCGGCGACGTCTGTGATTTCAGTCAAAAAAGGTTCCGCGCCCTGCGCCACCAGCGGCTGCAAACGATCTGCGCTCCTGCCGATGACTCTTACCTTTTGTTTTTGTGCCAGCAAGCGCTCGGCCGCTGCCTTTCCAGTATTGCCGGTTGCTCCAGTAATTACGTACATGATTTGCCTCCTAACTGGCTTTCGATGTGGACGAGAGTCGATGGGGTTCAGTTTTTTGAGCAGCAATACCAAGACCCTCAACGCAGAGAACAGAGGAAAAGAGGGTACCATCAAGAAACGAAAAATCAAAAAGCAAAAACAAAATCAGAAGCAAAACCTGACCACAGAGGGGACCCGCTGCGGCGGACAGGCTACGGAACAACGAGGACACAAAGACGAAGATGGTTGTCGCAGGACAAGAATTCCAAGAGATTCTTCACTTCGGTGCGGGCTGCCAGCTCTGGTTAAATCGTCCAAGGCTTCTGCGCCCGTAGTTTTACCCAACGTTCAGCAGTCTTCCTACCTGCGTACTGTTCCCGATTGCGATCAGCATTTTGGAGGCGTAGGTTGGTTTCAACTTTCGCCATATCAATACTGTCGTTCCTGGGGGACGGCAGGTTATTCACCACTCAAGAGAGGAGTGTTACGCATGTTCACCCGGATTGTTGAAATAACAGCCAAGCCGGGAAAGGCCGCGGAGCTTTTCCTAACCCTTCACAACAAAGTACTACCCATACTTAGAAAACAGTCTGGCTTCACGGACGTAATAGTGCTGCAGTCAGACGCAGACCCCGAGGTCCTGCTGGAAATGAGCTTCTGGAAATCAAAGGCGGATGCAGAGAGGTTCAATCGCATGGAATTCACGCGCATCGCCGAAAGCATCCAGAGCTTGATTCAAGCCATCCCTCAGGTGCGCACCTTCAATGTGGAGCAATCAACCATTCAGCGGGTCAGTGCGGCTAAAGCTGCATGAAACCCATTCTCTTTATTTCCAACGTGCCTCCAACGTGCGGGCGTCGAAGGCCCGCACGTTTTTGCTCAAGTAAGTTACTGGCTACTGCTTCCATCAGTGTCCTGACTGGAGCTGGTCGAGCGGCGACCTGGGAACGATCGGTGGCGCCGGGCTGTCCGCTTTAATCATGTACCAGAGAATGCGATTAAAGACCTCGTCATTCACGCGATCTGCGGCACTCAAGTCGAGCCCTTCGGACATGCGTGCGGCTGCACCTTGCGCGGGATTCAGCTCCTTCATGTCCACCTCAGGGTTTAGTGCTCGATAGGGCGTCAGGTCAGGAGTATCTGAAAACACGTCGGACATCGGACGGCTGAAATAGTCGAATTTAGAAAGGCGGCCCAGGCCAAGAATGTCTTCGATGGCCGCCACGACGTCAGTGGTATTGGCAAATCTGTGGATGGTGCCCGGGCGACTATAGGCAGAAATCGCCAGAAAAGGCGAGCGGTGAGCGTCTACGTGGTCGGGTCCAGCCTGCGAATCATCTTCCAGGACAAAGACAACGGTGTCTTTCCAAAATGGGCTCTGCGAAAGGGCCTCTACGATCCTGCCCAACGCCAGGTCGTTGTCCGCCATATATGCCCGTGGCGAAGGATAGCCGGCACGACCACCAGCGGTATGATCGCCGGGTAGATGCAGAACCTCGAGTGCCGGCATCTCTCCTCGTCGCACAAAGTGGTTGAGCTCTTCAATCCAACCATCGGCCCGCTTTTGGTCCGGGATTTTCAGATTAAATTCAGGGTAGTTCGGACTAACATCGGCACGAAGATCGCGTTGCGTGACCGGCCAACCTTCTGGGCCGTTCACCATTTCACCGTAATCACGAAACCAGATTCCCTTCTTCGCCGCCAGGTTCCAGAGAAATCCGCCGATGGGCTCGTCTACATCTTCTCCGTCAACGTCTCCGCGCCGGTCAGAGTACATAGACGGGATGGTCTTTTCACCGTAGTCGGTGACATACGCAGCAGTGGACCAGATGTGTCCCTGCGAGCTGACTTCAGCATTGGTGAAAAAGCGGTCGAAAAGCCCAAAACGAAGGGCCAAGGCATGATGGTTGGGCGAGACCTGCCGCCCGAAGAAGACCAGGCTCGGGTCACCATCTCCCTCCTTCATGTCGCCCAGCACCTGATCATAGGTGCGATTCTCCTTGATTATGTAGACCACATGTTTGAACGGCGGATACCGCCTGTCTGGCCGGCGCTGTCCCCATCCGTTGGCTGCGGCAACACGGCGTGAGTATTCCGCCAACGTGCCTGGGCTGAATTCCGCCGGGCAGAGTCGCAAGGTCCCATTGAGCTGGCCCAGATCGTAACCTAATGGCCTTTTAATTCCCTCGCCCGGTGTAGGCCCATCTGGATTTGCGTGACTCCCACGCCCCTTCCCGCTCAGAACAGCCAGGCGGCCATCGACTTCGAGAACGCCCGTTGGATACCAATCTGTGGGAATGCGGCCCAGAGGTTGCAATTCAGGCTGAGCCACGCGCCTGGGGTTTTTCTGGGCAACATCAAACACTGCGATCGCATTGTTGTCAGCTTCGGCCACGTAGAGCCTTACTCCATTGCGGGAAAGGCTGAGCGCGTTCGGCGTGCTTCCTTCGGGTGGGGCGCCTGGGGCTTGATCTCGAAGGTAGCGCAACACTCGCCTGGCGCGAGTATCTACGATGGCGATCCGGTCCGAACCGGCCAGGGCGACGAACAGCCGCGATCCGTCCGCATTGGTGGTGAGAGCTGAGGGACGAGGTCCCACCTGAAGGCGGCCGCTGTAGGAAAGAGCGCCATCGGCGAGCGTACGGAATATGGAAACGGTTTGACCTCCCCAGGCCGAAACGTATACCTGGCCGTCGCTGCTCGCTTCCACGGCGTAAGGATAGTGGTCGGTTGAAAATCGCTGTAGTACTTTCGAAGTTGACGAATCAACTACGGCAAGACTGTCGCCCACGTTCTCGGCAACATAGAGGATATTTCCGCGTTTCGACGCGGCTATGCCTGCGGGATAACGAGATCCGGTTTTATCAGCTTTCTTCTCTCCCAGAACAATCTTCTTCAGCAGAGTCGCCTTGCCGTTTTGCCACGAATAAACGTAGATCAAGTCTTCATTGCCGCCGGAAACGTACAACTGCTTGCCATCCGACGAGAAGGCCACACCGTAAAAGGCCGCATCCTGGGTAAGTGTTTGCGTGACTTGCTGGGAGTTGAGATCGATCACCTGGATTCCCTGCTCCCGGAATCCACCACGGACGATAACCACTTCCTTTCCGCCTGGAGCCACTGCCATGCCCAACGGCATGCTGCCCAAATCGATGACCTCTCCTACAGGATCAAGACGGACGCCTGTGGCCAACGGCGTTGTGAAAGGCCCTTTGCCTGACGCCTGGTCCTCCCCAAAGAATGCCGCCACGCCAAGCAGCAATGTTTGCAGAAGGAGAAGCACATTGCGGAGAAATTGGCTTCGGACGCGGCGCCGCTTCAGATCGGCTACCGCGCTCCGATCGCCAAGCCATCCTGGTTGCTTTTTGATGGCGATTTTTGCTCTCCCAGAAAACTATCCACCAGCTTCTCACGAACTGGAGGACAAAGTTGCTACTCTGCTTCTCTCCTCAAGCGAACGCCCGGAATAGGTTTCTTTTGGCATGATTCCAGCAAGAAGCAAAGCGCTGCCGCAGAATGCCAGGGTATCAGCCAGATAGTTCAAACCATTTCCGATATCAGATGGTTTAGCAATTACGATGGGTAGATACACAAGCAGTACGATGACGAAGATCATAACTCCCATCAAAACCGCAGCGAGACGGGACCTCCAATTCACGATGATGCTCAAGCCTGAAATGATGAGTACCGAGCCGGTCACGTAGGCCAACATCATGTGGCCCGGCATCCATGATGGCATGAGCCGATTGAGAGGAACGACCGGGACAAACTCCGGATGCAAAAAATGCTCCACACCAAAAACCACAGCGGGAATCCCGATCAATAACCTAATAGGAATTGTCATCTTCCGCGCTTTGTCCAGTGAGGGCGACGCGGCAGCCAGAGCAAAAGCAAACGCGCCACCACTAAAGAACAGATCCCTCAGCAGAACTGCCAGAGCAAACCTATCGTCAGGCTGGCTTACCAGGTTGGGTACATGGATAAGCAATACGAATGAAAAAATCATCCCGCCCAGGAGTGCAGCGGCCAGGACTGCATATTTCTTGAGCGTAATACTGACCGCCGCGGCAATGAGGGCGGCCCCTACGAAATAAGCCCAGAATAGATGACCCGGAATCCAGGACGGCACGATTGATGCAACTATTTTGGCAGCGGTAAAGTGTTCCGCACCAAAAACTCCCATTGGAACGGCAAGAAACAACCGGCCAAAGACCTGAACCTTTTCCATCCCTTGCGCTTGCGTTACTTCATTCCTGCAGATGATTGTCAAACCAACTGCGAGAAGCAGGATTCCTACCGAATAAGGCCACCATACCCTCACGGGAAAGAGAAAGGATGCGTCTGCGAAGATGACAAAACTGGAGTGAATCATAGCTCGATGCCGTTGAGACGATTATTGGGCGCCAGCAGCGAACTTTTAAATAGCGAGCGCATTTGAATGGCCCCTGGACTTGTGGATGTAATTGCTACCATGGCTTGAAAGGCAGTCGGCGGCAATAGCCACTTGTGCGTTTTTGGACATGACCACTTTTCGACCTGGAAACAGATAGTGGAAATCTCCCTGCCTAATTGTCTGTAAAAAGTGGTCGGAGACAATACCCACTTGCAGCCCAGTTGACATTACCACTATGATTAGGTGGTGAAGAAGGTCGCCAACGGTTTTGCGCCCATCATTGCCCTGGATCGCCACACCACCAAGCCCTTGCACCGGCAGATCTACGATGCTTACCGTACAACCATCGCCGGCCGGAACCTGCGTCCTGGCGAGAAGGTGCTTTCCAGTCGTGACTTAGCGCTGCAACTAGGCATCTCCCGGGTCCCGGTGCTCAGCGCTTATGCCCAACTCCTGGCCGAAGGTTATCTGGAGAGCCGTTCCGGATCGGGAACATTTGTTTCCAACTCCATGGTTGACCAGTTGACTTCCTGCCAAAGCAACGGGAATCAAACAAAACTTCGCTCCGGTCCGCGTCCGGTCTCACGTCGCTCTGCTCTTTTGCCGCCGTTCAAATTCGTGCCGTGGCTCTCAGGATGGGGAGCGTTTTGCGTAGGACAGCTTGCTTTTGAGTGCTTCCCATTTCAGGTCTGGTCGAAGCTGATCGCGCGGCACTCGCGCAATGTTCGCGTGAGCGCGCTGCACTTTACGAATCCACTAGGCTCGGTTGAGTTCAGAGAGGCCATTGCCACTTATCTCAGAACTGTGCGCGCAGTCAATTGCGATCCAGAGCAGATTATGGTGGTCAGCGGCTCCCAGCAGGCCCTGGAAATCTCAGCTCGCGTTTTGCTTGACCCGGGAAATTCGGCGTGGATTGAAGAGCCAGGCTACATCCTGGCCCGACAGGTCCTGATGGTTGCGGGTGCACGGCTGGTCCCCGTGCCAGTGGACCGCGAGGGAATGAACGTTTCCGCCGGCATGGAGCGCTGTAGCGGTGCACGAGCTGCCTACGTGACGCCATCGCATCAGTTTCCTCTTGGAGTGACCCTGAGCGCATCGCGGCGTCTCCAGCTATTGGAGTGGGCGCAGCAGTATGGGGCGTGGATCATTGAGGACGACTATGACAGCGAATATCGTTACCAGGACCTGCCTATCTCCTCTTTACAAGGGCTGGATAGAAACTCGCGAGTGATCTATATCGGAACCTTCAGCAAGACACTGTTCCCTTCCCTGCGTCTTGGATACATGGTCATCCCCCCGGATCTGGTGGACCGCTTTGCGGCCGTTCGTCACGCGATGGATGTGTACCCGCCGCACCTGTACCAGGCGGTCCTGACGGATTTCATCAAAGAAGGGCACTTCTCACGACACATTCGAAGAACGCGCATGGTGTATGCCGAGCGGAGAAACGCCCTGGTGGAAGCCATTCAGGATGAGTTCGGATCTGAGCTGCAAATAGTAGGCGCCGAAGCGGGCATGCATGTGGTGGTCACTATGACAAAACGATTGCGTGATCGCGAGATCGCCAAACGCGCAGCCCGTGAGAACCTCTGGTTGTGGCCGCTTTCCCCCTGTTATGTGGACAACAATCCTAAGCAAGGTTTCATTTTAGGGTTCGGCAGTACTGCGGCAAAAGAAATCCCCAAACGCGTGCGCCAGCTTCGACAGGTGATAGCATCGGCATCGAGCAATTAAACTTGGCCGCCCGAATCACTCGCCGAGAACTTCCTTGGATGGAAAGGGTTGAGCTAGTGCAAGCGGCCCTGCTGTACCTGGCTGTAGTCGCGCAGAATGTCACTTGCGACTTCCGCAGGCGAACGGGAAGATAGATAGAGCTGACTGACTCCGGCATTGATGGCCGCCTGCAGCATGAGCAGGTCTGGTTCGGGGGCAATCATGGCAAGGTAGGCCTGGGGGAAGCACATGTGCAGGACCCCAGCCAGAGACCATCCATCCGCCTGCTCGGATATCCGCACTGACACAATACAGAGTTCGAAACGGTGCTGAACCATGGCCAACAAAGCCGTGGGTAAATCGCGGCACAGGATGGGCGTGAAACCTTGTTCGGAGACGGCGGCTTGCATGGTGGAAAGCACGCCAAGATCGGGATGCACGATCACTGCATTCCGCAAGGTCCCCGGAATGTAGTCCGTAGTCCGCATCACTCAGCCCTGCCGCCCATCTATTCTCCACCCTGCCAACCGTCGCACGGCCTCAAGGAAGTCGGGAAGCTCAATGGGCTTAACCGCAAAATGATCCACCTTAATATCCAGGGCTGCGCGTGCATTGCCCATGCCGGCATAGCCGGTGACAACAACAACAATCGGAGCCGGATTGAGCTTTTTCGCCGCCCTCACCAGGTCAAGTCCCGCATCTTCCCGCTCCATGTGCAGGTCTGTGATCACTAAATCATATCGCTGTCCGGCATCCAGGACACTGATTCCTTCTGAGGCGCTGGCCGCAGTCGCGACTCTAAAACCCTCTTGTTCGAAGATCAGCT
>DATDGH010000503.1:0-1656 GCA_036522215.1 Candidatus Angelobacter sp.
ACGTCAATGCCGGTCACAACCCGCCGATACTGCTGCGCAGTTCGGGTGGAGCATGGCAGGTGACGAGATTGAGCACCGGCGGAACTGTGATTGGTCTTCTGGAAAATTATCCGTATCAGGAAGAGCGGATCACGCTGGAGCCGGGTGACCTGATGGTCGCTTTCACGGATGGAATCAGCGAAGCCATGAATGCTGCAGATGAAGAGTTTGGAGAGCAGCGGCTGCTCGAAGTTGTGCAGGAATGCACGCAGATGAAAGCAGCCGAAGTGGTTACAACGATCGTGCGCGCCGCAGACGCCTTCGCCGCGGGCGCGAGCCAACACGATGACATGACACTGGTGGTTTTGCGCGTGGGTTGAAGGCACGACTTAGACAGTTCGCCCGGCACCTCGGGGTTGGGCGATAACTGCCGCTTCTTTATACTGAATCTATCGTGGTCGAACGCCAGATTCATACAGCGCAACTGACACGCGCCATTCAACTTTCTCAACAGACCAGGCACCTTGAGTTCAAAGTGCAGGACAGGCAGCAGTTCAGCTTTGCTCCGGGACAGTTTTTGTCCCTGCTGGCCGACAAGGAAGGACGGGAGATCACGCGGGCGTACTCGATTGCCTCGGCGCCCGACGGCCTGCAATTCGACCTGTGCCTGAACCGGGTTGAGAGCGGTTTTTTCTCCAATTTGCTGTGCGACATGCAGGAAGGCGAAACCATCCGGTTTCATGGTCCCCACGGTCTCTTCACTCTTCGTGAGCCGCCCAAGGATTCCATCTTCATCTGTACCGGAACCGGAGTAGCGCCCTTTCGCGGCTATGTGCAGTGGCTGTTTAACCATCCGGAGCGTATGCAGGGACGCGAATTCTGGCTGGTTTACGGGACCCGTTACGAGGAGACCATTTACTATCGCGACGAGTTTGAGAAGGTGGCAGCCAGCTACCCTCAGTTCCACTACCTGCCTACGCTCAGCCGCGGACGGGAAGACTGGCCGGGACTGCGAGGTTATGTTCAGGACCATGCACGCCGAATGGTCGAGAGCTTGCCTGTAGAACGGCGTTCAGAGCTGCATGCTTACATTTGTGGGCTCAACCTGATGGTCAAGGCCAATCGCGCCGCGCTGGCGGAACTCGGATTGGAAAAGAAGAGCATCTTCTACGAGCGTTACGACTAACCGGCGAAAGTGAATCAGACCAGATTGGAGGCTTTCGCCAGGTCAGAAACTCCTAACACAATCAATGCTCTCTCCTCGCCTTTTACAATCGAGCCGTAAGCGTAAGTGATGTTGATCCCGGCGTCCGCCAGCTTTCGCGTGACCCGGCCCAATGCTCCCGGCCGATCTGTGAGGCGCACGGCCACAGCGTCTTCTTCGGCGTAAGAAATATGCAAGCCGTCCAGGACCTTCTTGGCTGTGGGCAGAGGCGAGGCCACAATGCGGACGCCATGGGCTTGTTCCTGTGCGGCCATGACGGCAACGATGTTTACCGCCACCTTGGCCAGCTCCGTGCAAATCTGCGCCAGAATGCCGGGCTTGTTTTCACCATGGATGACTAACTGCGTCACACGCGCCATGTTTTGCCTCCGGAGAACTTCCAGAAGGGTTTTTATCACACAGACTGCAGCGAACATAGGGGATTTGTGCAGTTGCATCAGCGCTCTGCCGTT
>DATDGH010000504.1:0-4362 GCA_036522215.1 Candidatus Angelobacter sp.
CCAGATGCCATTCATCACCTTGCGCGCATGTCCGGGATACGACTTGCAGATGGAGACAATCATCAGGTTGTGAAAGATTCCTTCCACCGGAAGATTTACATCCACAATCTCCGGCAGCGTGAGCTTCATCAGCGGCAGGAAGATGCGCTCCACTGCTTTCCCCATCCATCCATCTTCCATGGGAGGCTTGCCCACAATCGTCGTCGAATAGATCGGGTCCTTGCGCTGGGTGACGCAGGTCAGGTGAAAGACCGGGTACTCGTCTTCCAGCGAATAGAATCCGGTGTGATCGCCGAACGGCCCTTCAGTGCGCAGCTCATCCAGCTTCACGTACCCCTCCAGGACGATCTCCGCGGTTGCCGGAACTTCCAGGTCAACGGTCTCACATTTCACCAACTCGATGGGACTCTGCCTGAGGAAGCCGGCAACAATGAATTCCTCAATGTCCGGCGGAGCAGGAACGATGGCAGAGAAGGTCATAGCCGGATCAGTGCCGATGGCGACCGCCACGTCCAGAGTCCCGCCAGGGCGATCTCCTTGCGCCAGCATTGAGCCGCCTCCGGACCGAGCCATGATGTCGACGGCAGCCGAGGTTACTGCACTTTTCCCTGCTGCCGCTCCTGATCGCAGCTGATTGCGATAGTGTTCCGCCGCTACCTTCTGCCGCTGCCAGTGCATGCCGGCTGAGGTGGCATCGTAAATCTGCATGCGGTACATGCCAACGTTGCGCTTCCCTGTCTTAGGATCGCGGGTAATTACGCAAGGCAAGGTAATGAACCGCCCGGCGTCTTGGGGCCAGCATTGCAGCACGGGAAAATCGAGCAGGGAGAAGTCCTTCTTCTTAATGACCTCTTTACAAGGACCGGTCTTGACCGTGGTGGGAAACACCTTGCCCATTTCCGCCAGCTTGGGCAGCATCTTGAGCTTGTCCAGGAAGCCCTCAGGCGACTTCATGTTCAGCAACTCGCGAATGCGGTCGGCCACTTCATCCAGCTTCTCTACCCCCAGAGCCATCTGCATGCGCCGCTCGGAGCCAAATTGGTTGATCAGCACCGGCACGCCCCCTGCGCCCTTGACGTTCTCAAAGAGCAGCGCCGGGCCTCCCGGACGACCGTACTTTTGCGCCGCTCCCTTGGAAACCCGGTCGGTGACCTCTGTGATTTCCAGCACCGGATCCACCTCAGCGCTGATGCGCTTCAGCTCGTCTGCCTGCTCCAACGCGGCAATCCATTCTCTAAGGTCGTTGTATGGCTTCATTATTTGTTGTTATTCGGTGTTTTTTAGTTTATCTCGAAGCGGAGCGAGAGATCCCTACCCACTTTAATAGTGTCTCAGGGCGCATGCCCCAAAACAGCCTGGCTAAAGTAGGTGGCCATCTCCGCTCAAGCCAAGCTCAATTTATACAGGAATCCCAAACTTCAGCGCACACCTGCCGCAGGTTGTCGTGGTTTATCCAGTCTTGCCGTTGATTCACGCTAATTCGCGGCTAAGAAGGTTTTGCTCTTGGTGTTGTTCTTAGCCAAAAGCCAGGAGCCGGGGCTTCCAACTCGCCAGCATCAGCTCTCATCATAACCAAAAGGTAACACCAACTCCCGGGAGCTACTCCTTCTCATGGCCGATGTAATTGAAAGTGAAAAGCAATACATAGACGCATTTTTCAAGCTTACACTCAGACCCTCTGCCGCTTCTGATCTGTTTCCGCTGTTGAATTCATTTACTCCGGAACAACGGCGAGACTTTGTTGATCTGGCCGACTGCAATCATGTCCTCATACGCGCTTTCGAGGTCATCAACCGGATCGCCGGCAATCGCGGTGATGGCGGCCTGCAGGCCTGGGCCGTAGATGTTCTGACTACCGAGCGGGCACGAATCAATAATGCACTGGACCATCTTGAGCCGATTTGCGAGGCGTTAGAAGCAGCCGACTGTCCCTCCGCGGTCATGAAGTCCCTGGATCACTGGCCCGATCTGGGCAACGATCTCGATCTGGTCTCTACCGGACGCCGTGCCGATATTCTCTGCGTCCTTACTCACAAGTTTGGCGCAAAAGTTGAGGCCCGGAGCTGGGGCGACCGGCTGGCCAGCAAGTGGAATTTCACCCTGCCCGGCCTGCGGGAATCCATTGAGACACACATCGGACGTCTGGGCCAGACCGGGGAACACACTCATCTGGCGCGGCGTTTTGTTGACCGTCGCGTGATCATGCAGGTGAATGGCCATCAATTCTTTGTTCCCGCGCCCGAGGAGCGGATTTTCGCCGCCACCCTCCAGCGCATGTATCGTCACTTCTACTTCCGCGTCTGCGACATCCTGAACGCCGCCGCCCTGGTAGATTCCGACAAAATCAATTTCACGGAGCTGCAAAAGGCAGCACAGCAGGCAGGCATCTGGTCCGGCGTGGCCAGCTTCCTCAACATTGTTTCCGAGTATGTGAAGCAGTACCGAGGCTCGAGTTTGAATCTGCCCCAGGACGTGATCGCAGCCGCCTCCGTGGGCGCGGACAAGATGTACACCCGCGGACGTTTCCTGCGCCTTCCCATCGTCCCTTATGGCGCCAAGCTCTTCGCCCGCCAGATCACGCACACCGCCTTAAGCGGCGACGTGCCGGCCACCCTGCGCCTGAGCCTGCTTCCCCCGCTGGCCTCCGCCGCAGCCGTAGCCACCAAAATCACCGGCAGTGATAAGGGAGTATGGTAGGTATCAGCGTCTGGAACTCAACTCATCTCATAAATAGTTTTCTAACGCGGCGGTGGAAGCCCCGGACTTTTAGTCCGGGGAGCGGGTTCTTTAGAACCCGCGAAAAAAGCGCCTTCCACACAACTCTGGGCTTTAGTCCTGGGCCCGGAAAACTGTTGATTTCGTTACTCTAACCATTTAGGAGATAGCGTCTAACCCGGCGCTTGCGACTTGTGGGCCCCAAGCCCAGGACTTTATTCCTGGGTGAGGTCGCCCCGCAGCCGAATTAAGACGTGAGCGTTAGCGAAATAGGTCACACTACAAAGATATGAGGAACTCAGCCCCTGGGTCTCAGGTTGTAATGTTTGGGCTCGGTATCTCTGCCGTGATCTGGTTGCGCAAGTCCCAAAGCTCCCGATAGGCAACATGCTGCATGCGTTGTTGCAAAACCTCTACCGGCGCTCCACCGGTTCCAATCACTCCGCCGCCAATAATGCGTTGCGCCAGTTTGAGGTGATGGACCCGGAATAGCTGCATGCGCTCGTCAAAGTCCAGCATGCGTTCAGCTACGTCGTGCAAGCCAAAAAACTCTTCATGACGGCGATAGACCTCGATGCTGGTCAGCCCCTTACCGGCCAGTTGTTCCTGGAACGCATCTCCGATTCGCGGCGCAATGTGCAACAGGGAAAGAAATCCCGGGGAATCCAGGCCGCTGCCGTGTCCCAGTCCCGCTCGAATGATGTGGTAGTCGTAGGGAGTAATTGTTTCCAGAACATGCAGCAACGAGATTGGGTACTCCAGCATGGCATTGGCGCGGCGCATGAGCCGGGCGGAGTTGGGATAGTTGCCTTCAATGAGCGCTATGCGGGCTCGCTCCAACTCCCACGTGGCCCCTTTCATCAGCACCTCGGAAGCCTGGTGGACTACCTGGAACGTAAGCTCGTCCGGATGCGAAAGTTCCTCTGTGGGTGTTTGCAAGGAAAGCAGATCGTCAGTGCGGAGATAGCGTTCATAATCTGTAGCGCCCTTCCCTGGCAGGATGGGCTTGTTAGGCTGATTCATAATCTGATTTGGTGCTCCTGAGAATAGGTTACAGGATTACGGCGAAATTCCGGGCGCACAGAGAGATTCGATAGAATGGCCAATCAAAGATTTAGGTCAGACTGCCTGTTGAAGCGGGTCAATGTCCAATAATCAAAAACCCACCGCGCACATTGATACTTTTGCCCGTGAGCACCTGCCTCCCCAGGAGATGTGGCCGGTGATGAAAACCAGTGGTATTCCTGATCTTGAGTATCCCATTCATCTGAACGCCGCGGTAGAACTGCTTGATCGGAATGTTGAGCAGGGTGTGGGCGCGCGTCCCTGTCTGCGTACTGACAGCGGGATATGGAGTTATCAGAAACTGCTGGACCGTGCCAACCGCATTGCCAACCTGTTGACGAGTCGAGGGCTGATGCCCGGGGAACGGGTCCTGTTGCGGGATGCTAACTCTCCTATGCTCGCGGCATGTTGGTTTGCCGTCCTCAAGGCGGGAGGCATTGCAGTAACCACAATGCATCAACTGCGCGCGCAGGAACTGGCGGCAATTATCGTGAAGGCAAGAATCAGGTACGCGTTGTGCGCAAAGGAATTTTCAGAACAGCTCGATCAGGCGCAAAGCCTGGCAGCCTGCCTCGAGAAAAT
>DATDGH010000505.1:0-15195 GCA_036522215.1 Candidatus Angelobacter sp.
GGAATGAGATATCGAGTGTTCGGCAGGTGCAAAATCTGGCGCGTGCGGAATATTCAACAAATCAAGTTCTAACGCACCTTCAGAGTACCACACTTACCGCCATATCCGTAATTTATTTAAGCGTCATCGCTCATCGCCGCGATCACCGGAACTGCCGCAGGCGAAGGCACAGCTGACTCCAACACGGAGATTTGTTGCAGCGCCTGGTTGATGCTGCTGGCGAAATGTCCGGTGGTTCCGGTCATGCGTTTGGCCGCAACTGAGGTCATCCGGCAAAGCATAAAACGATTCGTGAGACGTTTATTAGCGGAATGGACCAGGTGGGAGCGCATGGTTTCCTCGTTTCCGGGAGAAAAGGAAGCCCTGAACCGGTAAGCCTCTTACAGATACCAGTCGGGATCGGAAGATGAGCAGGCTGGCGTTGCTCCCACATATGACTCTATTCTCCTGTTCCCCATCCGTCCATTGAAATCTGCATCTTTCGCAAAGAAACTCGCGATTTGAAAAAGGTCACGATACAATAGGAAGTGGCGGGGCCTGTGAGTCTTCCTCGTCACTTGAGGGAAGGAGTACTCGTGGCTGGAAATTCTCGTCCAACTTTCGCTAAACGACAAAAAGAGCGCGCCCGCCAGGAAAAACAGGCGGAAAAGGCCCAGAAAAGGGCCCAACGCAAACTGCTGCAACAGGAAAACGGTCCCGCACAACCCAAAGTCGATCCGGTGGTTACCTATGATGAGAACGGTCAACCCCATGGCTTTGATTTTCATGATTTTTGAGTGAGCTTGTAACCTTCCTTTGGCCACAGGTTGTCGCCGCGCAATATATTTCATTGGCCGGCCGTTGGCATTCTTTCCGTTTTTTCGGGTCTGCCCCAGCTAAAACGAGTCCGCCAGGACTGCCTCCAGCCGGCGAGCAAGCCTGGCTCACAGCCGCCACCGCTCGGTCTGGGCCGTTGCTTTCGGGCCGGCAGCCCCTGTCACGGCTGCGAAGATCAGAGGATCTGCCTACGCCGGCTTGACAACGATTCAATAATATATGAATATGACTTCATGTTCTTATTATTGCATTCGCCCTTGTTTCGCACCGGCTTGGCAATTTGGCTGGGGGCTACCGTCGTCCTCCGAGTTGGGGGGCAGTATCTGCTGCGGACGGGAGGGTGGATGGCGGTCCTTATGTTGTTTGCGTTGAGCTTTGCTTTCATGGCGCTGCTGGCGCGTCGTTTATGCCGTGGAGCTCATTTGTCGCGAGAAGACTGGCCGCGTGGCGCCATCTCCCTGGTTTTGCCTACGCTCCTGCTCGATCCTTTTTCCAGCGCCTTCTTTCCTAAGGTCTTTCCCAACATGGCTGCGGGAATGGCGGGCGTCTTCGGCGGGTGGATGCTCGTCTGTTGTGCTGGCGCGCTGGCGGGCGTGATTGTAGACAAGCGAAAGAGCGCGTGACCAAACGACCAAATCTGCTGGTCGGCGAGGACCTTCCACCTGCGCCCATGCAAAGGCGCAGCCTGGAGAAGCGGGCGCGGCTGAAAGCGGCGGCCCTGGCCCTGTTCGCCGAAAAAGGCTACGAGGCAACTTCCATGGAAGACATTGCTGGCCGCGCCCGGGTCGCCATCGGAAGCTGCTACCAGCACTATCGCTCCAAGCGCCAGTTCCTGCTCGCACTGATGGATGACTTGCTTGAGAAACTGAGCCGTCTTGATCTTCAACCTTCGGGCGCGAAAGATGTGCGCGCGGCTTTGCGCGCCCTTCTGGCCCGTGCGTTCTCGCACGATCTCAGCTATCTGGGCGCCTATCGCGCCTGGCAGGAGGCCGCTCTTTCCGATCCCGAACTCACCCGCAAGCAAGCGCAGATTCACGCTTGGACCAGCGGTCGTGTTAAAGCGGTCTTCACCTTCTTGCAGCAGTTGCCCGGAGCGCGCCAGGCGGTTGACCTGCCCACACTGGCCCGAGTTATGGACAATTTTTTCTGGGGCCTGCTTGCACGCGCTGCCGAAATGAGCAGAACGGAACTGAATCGGTGGATCGATTCTTCAACTCATCTCATCTATCATGCGCTGTTCCAAGATCCGTCTTGAGATCAGTGCGCCGAGAGCCAACGGCACTTCTTGTAGCTAAGCTAAATTAGAGATAGCCTGGGATTTCTAACCGTGCGCACGCTGCTGCAGCCCTTCAGCCTCAAATGCTTGCGGGCCGAATGCTGAGTGCTAATTGCTGACTGCTGGTTTTTGGTGAAGGTGCCAAGTGGGGTTTTGGTGTTTCAGCTAGCAGCCAGTAGCTGATTTCATGGTGGAGGTGGCGGGAGTTGAACCCGCGTCCGAAAATATCACTGGTCAGAAGCCTACATACTTAGTCGTGTTCACGTGACGGGAGTTACCCCGCCACATTCGCTTCCTGCGATCAGAACCGACAAGAAACGCAGGTCACTAGCCTGAAAGTCTCGCTTTCACACCCAGGCGTAGGGTGAAAGCCAGCCTGCTGTGCGACGCCCTTCCGCAGCCCGCAGACAAAGCCACGGAGGGCGGCTACTTAATTAATTAAGCAGCGTATGCAAACTGGTTAGAGTTGGCAATTATTGTTTTTGCACCACTTGCGGGGGAATGCGCCCCGGTATGCCTTCTGGCCGCAATCATTTCCGTCGAAGCCGTGACACCCCCACGGAGAAACCTTGGCCTATATACGATTATAACAATGGCGCACACTATTAGATGTACTTACCATTTCATTGGATCCAAAGGATTTAAACGCCAAAGCTGAAAGGCCCAATCATTAGTCTGCTGGCCAACACTTCAGATCACCGGGCACGGCCTTGATCACAGCTTGCGGACTAAGGGTTACCTCGACCGGATATGCGATCACGGAAACCGCGCTGTTGGCCTGATCTCGTGCCAGTTGAAGTTCCTTGGCGACACACTGAGGGTTGGCTGAGTTCCGGGCCTGGCACCTGCCTTTGGCCATGTCCTGGGCGCTCTTCTCATAACCCTTCTTGCAATCGGGTACCGCAGTGTTTTCCAACCCGATAGTTTTTTGGATTTGTGCCCAACAGGCTCCCGGATCTTTGAGAGCGTTGCATTCACCCTCGACGATTCGGGTGTATCTCAGTGACACCTCGTGGCCTTGCGATGGCAGGAACTCCAGCTTTCCCACCGCGGCGTCATTGAAGACTCTTTTTCCGGTGCGGGAATCATAGATTGCAAAGGGCATTCCCCCATTCCAGCCATCATCGGCATCGAAAAAAACCAGACCGTTTTTCACTCCTTTGAAATATCCGCTCCACTCGTCCTGATTGATGGCCATTTCACGCTTGCTTTTCGTGCGCACGCAGCCGGGCATAACCCCATGCTCGATGGGGACAATCGATAGGCGGTCGGCCCCCTTTTCTCCCAGGTCAACCTCCTTCACCATGAATCCAGAATAGAAATAGCAGTTGACTTTAGCGGGCGTATGAGGACGCGACGGCGAACGGCCGAGGACCACGGTCTTCTTACTGCGCGGCGGATCGAACGAGGCCGCTGCTGACAATGAGAGCAGGGCCAGGACGGTGAAAAGCAAACGATGCGCCAACAATCACCCCTTTCCCAGGGGATGAGTCTACAGGGAATTGAGGTGATTGCCAGATTTAATGCATTAAGGGCCCCCAGGCTGTTAGTAATTTGTTAACTTGGTAATGTAGGGGCCAAGCAGCCACCAGCGAAAAGTCCGGCGAATTTTTGCATCCACTTGCAAACCTATGAGTCCAATGGTCTTGACGGCGTAATGAGAACTTATCAGTGAAGACTGACTGTCTCCCATTTTCGAGCATTCCCAACACCCCGCCTCTTTTTCTGGATTTTCTCCACCATTTTGACAAGGTGCAGGAGTTTTATGCCCGTCCACCGGCATTTGCAGATTGGTGGAAGGACGAACTGCAGCACGTTCGTTATCCTCAGGGCCGGCGTCAGCAGGTGGCAGAAATCCTGGAGCGGCAGAATCGAAAGTTTGGCAGCGGCGCCAGGACCCTGGAGAACATTCAGCGCCTGAAAAATGGCGCTCCGGCCATTGTCACCGGCCAGCAGGTGGCTCTGTTCGGTGGCCCGATGTTCGTGGTGCTCAAAGGACTGTCCGCCGCCCTTCTGGCAGAAAAGGCCGGAGCGGTTCCCATTTTCTGGCTGGCGACTGAAGACCACGACCTGGCGGAAGTCAATTACACCCGCATTCCCACTGGCGATCACCTGGAAACATTCACTGTCAATCCTCCTCATCAAGAGAACGCTCCGGTCTTCGCTATCACCCTCAACGACGATGTCTCGGCCTTGCTCCAGCGGATCGAGGAGAAGTTCGGCGCCTCGGATGTGTTGAGCGCCCTGCAAGCCAGCTACCGTCCCGCCGAGACATTCGGCGCCGCTTTCGGAAAATTCTACGCGCAGATATTTGCTAACGCAGGCATTGTCCTGCTCGATCCCTCTGATCCCGAACTGCACCTGATCTCATCTCCGGTCTATTGCGACGCGCTGCTTAGGTCCGGCGCCATCAACGAAGCCCTCCTTGAGCGACAGCAGGAGCTGGAGAAGGCCGGGTACGAAGCCCAGGTGAAGGTTACTCCATCGCAGACCCTGTGCTTTTATTTTCAGCGGGGAGCGCGGCTGCCGGTTCGTCACGATCCTGTCGACGCTAACCATGGATTTGTGATCGGAGAAGAGAAGTTCAGCCACGATGCTCTTATCGCCGAGACTGCGGAGCATCCGGAACGTCTCAGCGCCAATGTGCTGTTGCGCCCGGTGATTCAGGATTATCTGTTGCCGACACTGTGTTACGTCGGCGGGCCCTCGGAGATCGCTTATTTCGCCCAAGCACAGGTTGTGTACAGGATGTTGCTGGGCAGAGTCACGCCCGCCGTGCCACGCCTATCCGCCACATTGATCGAGCCGCGGGTGGCCAAATTGCTGGAACGATATCAGTTGACGCTGCCGGAGACCTTTCGTGGGCCGGAGAAGCTGCGCGAGTATATCGCTGCGAAAGCCCTCCCGGACAGCATCATGAAGAGCTTTGACGCGGCTGCTCAACATCTGGAACAGGCAATTGCGTCCATGCACGATCCGCTGGCGAAGCTCGATCCCACCTTGCAGGATGCTTCACAGAACGCAGCCTCCAAAATGCGCTATCAACTGCAAAGCCTGCGCGAAAAGGCGGCCAGGGCTGAAGCCAGAAAAAACACCGAACTCCAGCACCACGCCGATGAACTCTCGACCTTGCTTTATCCCAACAAGACTTTGCAGGAAAGGGAAGTGGGCGCCGCCTACTTCCTGCTCAAGTACGGAACCGGGTTTCTACAGCAGCTTAGAGAAAAGTTGCAGCTCGGATGTTTGGACCATCAGATCGTTCACCTGGAAAAAAGTTGAGCTGATAGCGTTCGTCGCTCTGGGTGAGCTTTAGCTAAGTATCAACTACTAAATACCAGCTACTGGTTTCCTCACGCCCCTGGCACCCAGATGCGAATGATCCAGAATGTGAGTGCTGCAACCAGGGCCGAAGCGGGGATGGTGAGAATCCATGCCCAGACAATCCGCTCTGCCACACCCCAGCGCACAGCCGACAGGCGGGAAGTAGATCCTACTCCCACAATCGCCCCGGTAATGGTATGAGTGGTGCTCACGGGAATGCCCAGAGCGATGGAAATGAACAGAGTGATCGCTCCCGCACTCTCCGCGCAGAAGCCGCCCACCGGTTTGAGCTTGGTGATTCTGGCGCCCATGGTGCGAACGATTCGCCATCCTCCAAAATAGGTGCCTAAGGCCATGGCTGAATTTGCTGTCAGGATGATGTACCACTTGTAATTCCCCCAGCCGCTGGCAAACTCCGCCGGACTCAGGTAGCCTCCGGCCAGCAGTGCGCCGGCAATGATGCCCATGGTCTTTTGGGCATCGTTGCCGCCGTGGCCGAGGCTGTACGCAGCCGCGGAAAGCAATTGCAGTCTGCGGAAGAGCTTATCCACCGTACGCGGCGCGCTCCGACGGAAAATCCAGGAGACCGCCACCATCAACGCCAGCCCGATAATCAAACCCATCAGAGGGGCCAAAACAATGAAGAGAAGGGTGGACATCCACTTGGCGCCCAGGCCGGGTACCGTGCCGAGCAGCGGAATCTGGAGTTTTGGCTCACGCACCAGCACTTGCCACCCGGCGCGCGCAATGGCCGCACCTCCCAGTCCTCCGATGAGCGCATGGGAAGAGGATGTGGGCAGGCCCCACCACCAGGTCAGCAGGTCCCAGATGATGGCCCCTGCCAGGGCAGCGATGATTACAAATTGAGTAACCTGCCGTGGGTCTACCAGACCGCCGCTGATGGCTTTGGCTACGCCGAAGCCGAAAGTGAACGCAGCTGCGAAGTTGAAAACCGCCGCCCATGCCACGGCCAGACGGGGTGACAGCACCCGCGTGGAAACCACCGTGGCTATGCTGTTGGCCGCATCGTGAAAGCCATTGATGAAATCAAAGGAAAGTGCAACCAGAATGGAGACCGTAACCAGCAGTCCGCTTAAGTGCACCTAGCATGCCTCACATCAATGGGGATCATTCTGCATCCGTCATGCCGGTTCAGGCGCTCTTCAAAACCACGCCTTCCAGCACATTAGCCGCATCTTCAGCCTTATCGGTGGCAGTTTCCAGCACTTCGTACAATTCTTTGAGCTTTATCAGGGAAATAGGGTCGGTTTCCTGGTCGAACAGAACGCCAATGGCGGAACGGGCAACCTGGTCCGCCTCATTCTCCAGCCGATTGATCTCCACGCAGTACTTCAGGACTTGGTCATGTTTCTCCAGGCCGGTCACCGCCGGCAGTAGCTGGTCGCACTGGCGAACAATGATGTCAGCCAGCTTGGAGGCCGCCTCCGGCGCGGATTTTATCTTGTACATAACCAGCCGCACTCCCGCCGCGTAGATAAAGTCCAGCACGTCGTCCAGCGAAGATGCCAGCCGGTAGATGTCTTCTCGATCGAAGGGAGTAATAAAAGTCTGGTTGAGCTTGGTGAGGATGTTGTGGGTCATCTCATCGCCACGGTGCTCAATTGCCTTCAGTTCCTGAACGCGTGTCTCTACGTCCTTAAAGTCATTGAGCGTTTGTCGCAAGAGACGCGCACCATCGCCCAGGTTCCCGGCCATCTCGGCGAACATGTGGAAGAATTTCACGTCGCGGGGGATCAGGCGAACCATAGTCTTCCAGGTATCTCCAGGCAAAGGATTTAGCACAACCGACGAAGAGGAACTATCGCATGCGTGTGATGGTCAGGTCAATTCCAGCCAGAGTCATTGCAACCTGAGTCTCTGAATGCAAAAACAAGGCCGCCCAATAGGCGGCCTTGTTTCAGAAACCGTTTTGCTTACAGCGTGGACTCGATCTCAAATCCCCAGGCTTCCAGCAGCGGCTCAGGAATGTACTTTGAGTTCTTGTTGCGCCGCGCCCATTCCCGCAGACGGGTCGAGCGAACGTACTGGTCAGGAGTGAGCTTGAACTCTTTCACTGCCTGTTCAAACGATGTGACAATGGGTACAACCGGCCCGATGGGCTCCGGCTTGCCCCAATTAGGATTACCGCGTCTCTTTGCCATAGTTAGTTGCGTCCTGCCTTTTTAGGAGGTATAAAATTGCCAAACGTAGCCTTACAGGAGTTGGATTCCATCCGGCCACCTTTGGATTCAATGCCTTGACCCGAAAAACAAACAAGGACCTTAACCCTAGGGAGCCACAGCTTTATTTGGAACGTAGTATTATACGGGAATTTGTATCCCGGTACAATAGCAAACCGACAATCCCAGCCAAACAAAATTCGGAAAAATAGAATAAATCCATTATTAATGAAGGCGATAACACAGATAATCGATCTCAAATAAATGTAAGAGAGGAGCAATTCGATAATATCTCCTAATTTTCGAACAACTTGCCCAGGCCGAACCACGCTGCTGAAAGGAAAGCACTTAGCCGGTCCTCTGAACTGGTCGCACACCTTCCGGCTCAGGAGAAACGCTCCCAGGCAGCCTGCCGGGAGATCTTCAGGGCGTTGCCGATGGCCTCCCAACTGATGCCCCGTGTTCGCAGCACATTGATTTGCGTCTGCAGGACAGCCCGGACTGCCGCCACCGTTTTTTCTGCCGGCTGCAGGGAGTCGAGCAACTGCTCGTCGGTAAGCGATTCCCATCCAGTAAAGCCAGGCGGTGTCGCCTCCAGGATCTTGTTGCAGGCGGCAACGCAAACGTCACAGATGTAGCCTCTGGGACCGCCGATCAACTTTGCCACCTTGCTTTCCGGCTTGCGACAGAACGAGCAACGCAGAAACCTGCGCCTCAGTTTGATCATGGCCGATCTCTCCTCTGTCAAGTATATCTTGACAGAGGAGTCAAGTAAACCCTGACAGGACCTTAAAGCTCCAGCATTCCTCCCGTGTCCTGCGCTCTTCCCTGGCTGGCCCGCCGTGGCGGGTGTTCTCTGTTTGCACTCTGTAGTAAGGTTTTGATTTTGACTGCCTCGGTTGCAATGAGGAACAAAATTCTCGTAATCGTCGCCCAACGATCTAGATCACCTTCGCGACAGCGGGAATGCGCCTCAAGGCAGCAGTCGTAATCCAACTCAGCGCAACCGCTCCCAGGAAAACGGCCATTCCCTTCACCGGAGCTGATAGCTGAGTTTTCAAAATGCAATATTGGAGCCAGCTCACAAACGCGTAGTGAACGAGGTACATCCCATAGGCATTATCGCGCAGGCTGTTCCAAATCCGATTGCTCGTCCGGGCGAAGCGTACGAACAGCGCTAGAAAAGCAAAGCTCGATGCGGCGCAGGATACCGTGAAGCCCAGGTCGGCGAGCGTCTCCCACATGCGTGGTGAGCTTTGGGCAGTGAACGCGGCAATTGCCATCACTGTCTCCGCGTAAAAGATGATCAACGCTGCGCCCGCCCAGATGGGCCAGCGTCGCGCCAGCTTGCCTTCGGATGCCAGCAGCCCACGTCCAGTACCCAACGCGCCGAGTCCGATGGCGATCACGAAGTAGGCAAAGTAGTGGAGTATGCGGCTGGTCTGGAAAACGAAAGGACCGAATTCGGTCCAGCGGAAGGCGTTGAAGGCCAATTCCATCGGGATATAGACCATGGCGGATGCCGCCACCAGGATTGCAAAGAAGACTGCCGGACGACGAGATGCGTTGGCAAAGAGACGCCCGAGTAAGGCGCCCCACCTCGGCAGCAGCATAAAGAGGACTGCGGCTGCGCAGTCGAAGGCCAGCAGGACCCAAACGAACCATGCCGGACCCGACGGCCAGTTGCCAAGAGAAATCCATTGCTGCCAGAAGCCGGCCAGGCCGTGCTGTCCTGTCTGAAGATATGTCGGGTAATAGGCCAGCGGCGCCACCAGCGTCACCGCCAGCGCGAAAGGCAGGCCAAGCCTGAGCACGCGATCGCGCAGAAAGTGCGCTGCGCCTTTGCGCTGCAGGCTGTTCCACACAAACAGTCCGGAGAGGAAGAACATCAGCGACATGAAGAAGGTGTCGTTGAAGCCCACAAAGGTTGCGAACCCGCCCCACCGCTGCGGGTCCGAAACCGGAAACGCCTGCCACCATCGCGGCTGAGCAACCAGAGACGCGGGAGGCGGCGGCGCAAACGGAGCGTAGGCGAGTACAGCATGATGCGCCACTACGAGCACGGTAATGAAAGCCCGCAGATAGCCGATGGACACGTTGTATTGAACCGGCGATCTGCCTGGCTTCGAGATAGCTGTGTGTTTCTGCAATGCCGGCGCCAGAGGCGCTACTTCAGTTACAGTCATCGGTGGTTCTCCTTCTGCTGCTGTAGAAGGAGTCTGGCCGAGTTGAAGATTTTCAGAAACCAAATTTTGACGAAGTGGAGCACCACAAGGTCGAAATGCCGAATGGGAATGAAGAGGAAGCACTTCTCAGGGAAGCACACCTTAGCGCGTGTTTCTATGTTTGACGCAAAGCAGTCGACGAGCGTATTGTGTATCCTCAAGCGCGAGGGGCGCAACCAGTCCGCGGAAAGGGCCGTGCCCACCCACACAATCCAATTCTGAAGGTGCGAACCTTCTTTCAGCCTGATCAGGGCGGACTCCAGGCATGCGATGAAAGGAGATTCGTATGTTTCCCAATCCGCAGGACGCCCTTCCTCTTCCCCAAAAACCCAACCTCGAACAATATCGCAAGCTCGCCAAGGATTTGGTCCGGGCGGCGAAAACCGGCGAAGGCGCCATCCGTGCGTGGGCCACGCGCTGGATCACCGAGCTGGTACGGCAGTCAGGTATTGTGATCACACGGAATCTGCCGGTCCGGGTTGAGAGCTGGAGTAAACGTGTCGCAGAGTACGCGGCAAAAGAGTTGGTGGAGAAAAAGACACGCATGCTCAACAAGGCGCAATTCGTGATCGCCAGATCGCAAGGCTTCGAGAGCTGGCCGAAATTCTCAAAGCATCTGAGAGAAATGGCTGGGTTGAAATCACAAACCTCGCAGTTCGAAGCGGCGGCGGATGCGATCGTCAGTGGTGATGCGCCCAAGCTGCAGCGCCTCTTGCGAGAAAATCCCGGGCTCGTACGCGCACGCTCGACGCGCGAGCATGGGGCGACACTGCTGCATTACGTGTCGGCAAACGGTGTGGAAGGCTATCGGCAGAAGACGCCGAAGAACATCGTCGAGATCACAAAGATGCTGCTGGATGCCGGCGCCGCGGTTGATGCGACCTGCCACGTTTACGGCAGCAATTGCACTACGCTGGGTCTAACTGCTACCAGCATTCATCCGGCGAACGAAGGCACAATGAACGATTTGCTCCAGTTGCTGCTGGAACGCGGCGCTTACATGGAGAAACAGGGGAGCGCCGGGCGAGCGCATTCGCTGGTTTTCGCATGCCTCGCAAATGGCCAGCCGGGAGCGGCACGGTTTCTGGCCAGCCGGGGCGCGCCGGTTGACTTGGTTTCTGCGGCGGCGCTCGACCAGTTGGAGCTGGTCCAACATAGATTCAATTCCGGCGGCAGCCCCGAACCTGGCGCGTCACAGGTCCTGGTGCAGGAGGCTTTCCGATATGCCTGCGGTTACGGCGCATATCGCGTGGTCGAATTTCTGCTGGAGCGCGGCGTTGACCTGGCCGAACACAGCGGCGATGGCTACACCGGAACACATTACGCCGTGATGTCCGGCAGTGTTGAGACAGTGAAGCTGTTGCTTGGTCACCATCCGCCACTTGAAGGCAAAACAACCCACGGCAGCTCCGTGCTCTGGCACGCACTCTGGTCGGCGACACGGGGCGACAAGCCGGATGAGCACGTACAAATCGTAGAAGCTTTAATTGGAGCGGGCGCAAAAGTCCCGGAGAACCATCCTCCGGTGACTGCAAAGATTGACGCACTGCTCGAACGCTACGGAAGCCGCACCGATCCGAGCTGGCGCTGGTCCGAGGAATAGCGCGGATCGCACCGGTTGGCGCCTGTTGGAGGCGGTCTCAGGCTTCCCATGAGGCCCGGGCCAACCCGCCGGTAATCTCTTGTCAACCCCTGATCTTTGCATTATTATCAATTAGTCGATTGATTAATTGATGAATGACTATCACTCAATCTATTCAGGCGCTGGGCAACGATCGGCGGCTGCAAATTCTGGAATGGCTAAAAGATCCGGAAAGGCATTTTCCGCCGCAGCGTGATGGAGATCTGGTGAGAGACGGTGTCTGCGGCCTGCTGATCGCGCGCAAGTTGCGCGTGAGCCAGCCGGCAGTCACCGAGCACTTGAAGATCCTGTCGCGGGCCGGGTTCCTCAAGAGCAAGCGCACCAAGAAGTGGACTTTTTATAAACGTGATGAACAGGCCATCAAGGCCATCAAACGCGCGATTTTGCAACGCGTCTAGATGCAGACAGGAGAAGAAATGAGCACGGTTACCCAGTATCCCTATGACACTCGCCTCAATGTATTGCACAAACAACTGGAGCTGATCGATGAGAAGGCGCTCGCCGATGCCGCTCCGCACAAGTGGTACAACCAGACGCTTTGCCAGGTGAACGGCTCGGTGGTACGCCTGGGCGTAATCGAAGGCGAGTATCACTGGCACAAGCATGATCATGACGATGAGTTCTTCTATGTGGTTGAGGGCAAGCTGCTGATCGACCTGGAGGGCGGGACGGTTGAACTCGCTCCCCGGCAGGGATTCGTGGTGTCGAAGGGCGTGCTGCACCGAACGCGAGCGCCCCAGCGCAGCGTGATCCTCATGTTCGAAAATGCGGGAATTGTCCCAACCGGTGACAAATGATTGCGGGTAGAGAAAGGATCCAAAATGGACATCATCACGCGGCTCGAGGCAACAAGGAAGCAAACGCTCAAGTATTTTGAAGTGAGCGATGAAAAGCTCAAGCGAACCTACGGACCAGGCAAGTGGCCGGTCAGGTTCCTGTTGCATCACCTGGCCGATGCTGAGACGGTTTTATCCGACCGGATCCGCCGGGTCCTGAGCGAACCCCGTCAAGTACTCTGGGCCTTTGATCAGGATGCCTGGGCAAGGGGGCTCGACTACGCCACGCTGCCTCTCGATCTCTCCCGGCGAATCTACGACGCAGCCCGGGCGGGAATAATCTACCAGGCCCGCCTGCACTATGAGAGTGATGGCCACCGTGAGTTCATCCACAGCGAAACCGGCGTGCGAACGCTGAAGGATGAGTTCGACAAGGTCGCCGCCCATAACCAGCATCATCTTGAACAGATCGAACTGGCGTTAAAGCTGTGATGCCGTGTTTACTGGTTGATAAACATTTCTGAAAATGAGGCCAAAGGCTGTAAGGCTGCGTATCTCGTTGATTCGTAAGGGAGTTGCGGCTAAAAAACTCCTTTTAAAGGCCTTTTTACTTGTGCCCTTTGGGGGAAAAGATCGCAGATCATAGGCCACAGGCTGAAGGGAACCCCCGCAACGGGCCTTCGGCAGAGAACAGAACAGCAAAAACCAACGCTAGAACCTTTCACCACGGAGGGCACAGAGGGCCACAGGGGAAACCCTTTTCAACGGGTGCTACCCTGCTACAACCCGCATAAAGATTGGGGAAAACGCAAGCTGCAAGGCCGGAGTGAACAATCTGTGACTCTTTGGCAAGCAAATTGGTATCGTACGCAATCGGGTTCATCGGGTCATCGGGTCGTCGGTTCATCGGAAGAAAAACCCAGTCAGGAGGCAACAGGCCACAAGGAAGCAAAAAGAACAAAAGCAACAGGAAAACAATTTTGCTTGCCGCAGATTACGCCGACGAACGCCGCGCATCTGTTATCTTTTCTGGTAAACCTTAGAAAACATGGCCTCGAATCCTCTACTTCCGCTACTTCATTCAATCTAAAGGAGATAAGTGGTAGCGGAAGAGCCAAAAGTAGCGGATGCATTCCGCTCCCACGCTCTTAACCAACTTCTGTTCGCACACACCTCTCCCCCGGCGCTCACGCCTCAATATTTAGTTGTCAAAGATCAAAATACTACGGCAGCCCCTAGAGGCTCCATCTTCAGTAGATCATATCTTTAAGTATGTTGTCAAGCAAGAATTTATATTACTTTTTTAAGATGTTAATAGATTAGGGAAAGGGTCAGGTTTGTGGTGGTTTTCGCTTTGTGTGGGCCTTGGAGTTACGCGTAGGTATCGTGGCGTTGATCGCCCAGTTTCATCCACCGGACTGCTCGCTCCCGGAACTCCAGTGAGTACCTTTTTTGCTTTGCCATCGACGCTCTGCATTCGCTGAAGAGTGTCGAACTCTACGCTGTCTCGTTTTGGGGGCGCAGTCCAGTTCTGGCAGCTACAAAATTGACTGCCGTCGTGTATGGGAAAGGTTTAATTATTTCATTGCCCACGATCTGCGGTCGAGCTCGCCGCAGTAAGCCACGATACGAACGCCAAACATTGTGTTCAGTGCTGACGTGACCGTTCAACTCTCCTAATGGCATCCCGCAGTGTTGCCCGAAAAACAGCATGGCCAGCTTACAGTGGCAGCTCGACCTGCGGCGATAACGGCTTTCTTCATTCCTCTCTATTAGACCCCTCGCTAAGTGATTCCAGAACAAGCATGAGTAGGCGAAATCGCTGAACAGGGAGCCGATAGTCTCGATTTTCGATAACACAGCCTCAAATGAGTTCCATCGGTCACGCTCTCGTAGGCGTGACTTAACCGGGTGTCATCGGTCCTGTATTACAGACGTCATTTCTGACCAAATCGGAAACCCAAGCCGCGAACTGTACTGAGCAACCGGATGCTCGCGGCCTCATCGATCTTTTTTCGTAGACGATTGATGTGAACGTCGACCGTGTTAGTCTCGTCATCCACGGAGAAGCTCCAGATATCTTCGAGCAGCTTGTTTCGCGTTATTTCCTCGCCGACATGGCGCATGAAGTATTCGAGAAGAATGAATTCTTTGCTGGTGAGCTCAATCAATCTGCCCGCGCGGGTTACTCTGCGTTTAAGCCGGTCCAACTCCAAGTCGTCGACTCTCAGTATGTGACTCCGTCGCAAAAGAGCGCCAACCCTCGCTACAATCTCGTCCTTGAGAAAAGGTGACACCTTGGTAAGATAGTCATCTGCTCCATCATTCAGCGCCGCGATCCGTTCTGTTGCCTCAGTTCTCGTCGTAACAACTAAGACGAAAATAGAGTTGTTCATTTTCCGCAGCTCGGTTAGGATCTTGGCCCCTGTTGTGTCCCGAAACTCTTTCTTTTGATGCGACTCGGGAAGCACTGAATCCTGTCCAGGCGAATCCGGAAGACCCAAGTCGAGGATCAATAGGTCAAACGAACGCGAAGAAAGTTTCTCTCGGGCGGTAGCGCCATCATGCGCTATCTCGACGACATAGCTCTCACGTTGCAGGCGCTTACCGATTTCTTGGCACCATGGGACGTTGTCATCGACGATGATAATGGTGGCTTGATTCACGAATGCTCGAGGGTCGTACCATATGGGATTTTAACCGGTGCTTCGAACGCGACTCAGTTCCGTCTTGGCCGTTGAAGTACAGAGCCTTTGGTAATATTAACGAAAAATTTAGAAACGCCGAATCTCTTTTTGACCCGGTTTGTGGCACTCGACCTCGGCATTTAAGCGCTGATTGAGCGATCGCTGGGCATTGATGGGAAGAAGCCATGCGGAAGGAATCAGAAGCTCGCGTTTCTCTGGCCAACAGGAGCATGGACCGATCGGATGAGTTAATCGCAGCTTCATCTGAGGCC
>DATDGH010000506.1:0-3258 GCA_036522215.1 Candidatus Angelobacter sp.
TCATATGGCGATTAGAAAAATGTCGAGCCGGGAATTCAATCAAGACACAAGCAGGGCGAAGAGAGCTGCGAAGCAAGGGCCTGTCTTCATCACGGATCGCGGTCGTCCATCGCACGTCCTGCTCACAGCTGAGGAGTATCAGAGGATTACCCGGGGACAGAGGAGCATTGCGGATCTCTTGGCAATGCCGGAAGCGGCGGACATTGACTTTGAACCGCCTCGCTTGAGCGGTAAACTTCACGAGCCACCGGATCTATCCTGATGTATCTGCTCGATACGAATGTAGTCTCCGAGTTAAGAAGAGCCAGGAAGGCACATCCAGGCGTCAGAATGTGGGCCCGCACACTTTCTGCCGCGAGCCTCTACCTGTCTGTAATCTCAATCCTGGAATTGGAGATAGGAATCCTGCTCATCGAACGGCGAGATCGGAAGCAGGGCGGCATTCTCCGCGCCTGGATGGACGGGCACGTAGTGCCAACATTTGCCGGCCGCATACTCGCGATTGATACTGCTGTGGCTCAGCGCTGCGCAGCTCTGCATGTTCCCGATCCCCGCTCGGACCGCGATGCCCTCATTGCCGCTACGGCGCTCGTCCATGGCCTGACGGTTGTAACCCGCAATGTGAGCCACTTTCAGCCAATGGGCATAGCCGTCATCAACCCCTGGCAATCTTAAAAGTAACAATAACGGCCGAGATTCAGGCGCTAATAGGCCATTTTTCAGGAAAGGCCTTTTTGCCGCTACTGCCGCTACTTTTCCTGTAACCTATTGATAATAAACCGAAAACATGGTAGCGGCAGGGGTAGCGGGAGGGGTTTTGGTAGCGCTACTTTTAACCTATGGGACAGGTCATAGGAAACCTTGAACCACGAAGGACACGAAGGACTTCTCCCTTTCCCCTGAAAACTCGGGATAAACTAAAATCTTTCATGATGGGTAAAACCAGCAGAGTTAACTACCTGGTAAACATTTTGCAAAAAGACCTATGCTGTATCCGTAACATCTGCGCAAGCTGCTGGCAAATAAGGACTTAGTTGCTTTTTTTGGGCTTTTTTGTTCCGTGTCTGTCGCGGGACAAACGGTTAAAGGCGGCGGCAACCGGACACACTGCTCCCGCTGCACACGCGCGATTCGGTAAAGGCTCGCGCACACACTTCTCCCTCGGCGCTCGCCCTCGCTTGCGCAAGCGCCGACTACACCTCTCCCAAACAGCAGATCCTTCGACTACCGCTCAGGATTTTCGCCTGCGGACTCTCACCCCAGCGCACCAAAACCGGGTACGCCGGGGGCCCCGATACTCCCGCTCGGGTTCACCTCGCTCACGCCCGCATAACGGCTCAATATTCAGGTGTCAAAGATCGTTACGGGAACACAAAGTCCCGCTCGCCCTGGGGCGATTTGTCTTACAGTTTCAGAATTGCATGGGGATGATGGGAAGTCAATAAAGTGCTGTCGAAAGACTGTCAGATTCACTGGTTTTAACCATTGAGAGAGGCCATAAGCCATGGAAAGGCAGCATTTAGCAATTGGCAATTGGCAATTGGCCAGATCTGGGCCCGAAGTGCAAAAGCAACACCGTTACCGCGGAAGACGCAAAGAGCGTGGGGAATAGGGAAAGGCAAAACCAGCAGCAAAACCTTTCAAACCACGAAGGACACCCGCCACGGCGGGCAAGCCACGGGAAAACCCCTCTGGGAGGGCAAAACCCTACTACAAGCCGCGCCAATTCCGGGTTTTTCGTGGACCAGGCAACAAGCAATCCACGGCACGGCGGGAAAGCACGCACACCTCTCCCGCTGCGTGCACCGTAAAAGCGTGCACGCGCTCCCGCTCGCCCTGGGGCGAGAGCCTAAAGCGAAACTAAGATTTCTGTATCCCATATCCACAGTGCTGGAACCAAGCGCCAGCGTTATCAGCGGTGATGGTTTGAAGAGCTTCGGTAACGGCACGATCCAAAGCTTCGGCGGTGCGCGATTTGGCGGTGCGCAAGTACTGTTTGAACTTCGACCAAGCGAGCTCGATCGGGTTCAGGTCCGGCGAGTAGGGTGGCAGATAGAGCAGTTGCGCACCACGGGCTTCGATCAACTCACGGATGCCGGTTACTTGGTGCGCCGACAAGTTGTCCAAAACCACAACCTCCCCGGCTTGAAGCTTGGGGCTCAGCACCTGCTGCACATAGGTGGTGAAGACATCGCCGTCGGTGGGCGAGGCGATGGTCATGGCCGCCTCGATGCCACGCTGACTCATGGCTCCCAGAGTGGTGAGGACTTGCCAGCGACCCTGCGGCGTCGCCTCACGGATGCGCTGGCCCTTGGGCGCCCGTCCCCACAAGCGGGTCATGCGCGTCGTGACTCCGCTCTCGTCGAGAAAGATCAACTTCTCCGCGGGGATGCTGGCGATGTGGGCCAGAAATTCCTCACGCCGCTTGCGGTTCTCTTCGCGGTCGCGCTCGCTTGCCTGCAGCGATTTTTTTTCGCCGCAAGCCCATCTGCCGCAACACCTGTCCCACCCGGCTATGGACTACCTGCACGCCCTGGCTCGCCAGCCGTTCTTGCAACTCGGCTTCGCTCAAGTCCGGTTGCTCCCGCAGCCAGGCACACAGCTTCTCCTGCATCGCGGCATTGATCCGACCGATCGGACCGTGCCGCTTCTGCACCGGTCGTTCCTTCTGACCCGTGGCCAACTGCTGCTTCCGGATCTTCTTGGCAAACCCCAAGCTCACACGAAACTGTAACGCCAACTTCCGCAAGCTTCCTGCTCCCGCCTCATACCCTTCCAGAAGCTTGCACCGCAAATCATCGGAATAGGCTTTCGGCATTTATTGGCTGCGCGGAGTTCGCCAATCCAAAATTACCTCATCTTTGTCATTTGGGATATAACTACTTTAGTTCCGCTTTAGCCAATGCACCGCTATGCTGCACTCGCGCGCCTGATTTCAGAATTACATCGGGGGTCAGGAGTCAATAAAGCACTTTCACTTTGACAGCACTTTTTGGTTAAGTTGCTGAAACAATGGGGCTTGCTTGACTAAATATGAGCAATACTCAGATCTGTAGGATGTTTGGCGTGTTTTGTCTATTGCCTGGATGGTTGCAATCAAGAAAACACGATTGCGTTCTTTCGTGCTTTCTTTTATCTTTTCTTAAGCGGACTGGACGCAACCCTCACCGGTTTGCTTGGTATTAAGTTCGTTAGGCAACGAGGAAAACAAGGTATGATGAAGAGCCGTCCACCGACCCAAACATCCAAGCGTGGCTC
>DATDGH010000507.1:0-8553 GCA_036522215.1 Candidatus Angelobacter sp.
ATCCAACGATCTTCAAACGTATCGTAGAGAACCACCACGTCACCACGATTGTTGGTATCGCACAGGTTTCCAAAGTGGCCCTGACTCATGAGTGAATCGAAACTAAATGCGGCCAGGCGAACGCCATCGCTCTTACGATAAATACCAACTGAGGTATTGATGGTCTGAACGTAATGTTGCGGACCCACGTCGCCATTTGTGTCTGGCGGATGGCCCGCTCCAAAATTCTGGAAGTCAAGTCCTTCAAAGCTTACGGTTGGCGAAGGCGCGGGCGCAGTGGGAATATTTTCAGTTAGTCCTTTCCTCTCCTGGAAGTTGGGGGAAGTGCCCGGGAATGGAACCGCATTGACTTGAGGCGCCTCACGTTCCGGACGCTCAAACCTCTCCGGTGGCGCCTGGGGCAAATCCCGCACGTCACCGTCAAACGGTTGCCCCCGCTCGAGCCGCTTCTCGAGAGGATTAGTCATCACCTTAATGTCCCGTTTGCCCAAGGCATCTTGCGCTAGTGCTTCCGCTCTGACAGCCGGATATGCCGCCACGAAGACAATAGCTGTAAGAAAAATGAAAGGGCTCGGAATTACACGAAGTATCCAATTGCGTTTTCCAGACAATGCTCTCGGTGACAGTAACAATGAAGTCTCCCCCTGCGCTCCTTCGTGATTTGCGCATCTTTGCTTAGCAAGTAATTTGGACTGCGGTCCCGGTAGCATCCCCTATCGGGACTCTTGCGGAATATCTCCACGTAGTACCCTATAGCGGGAACTGTTGCTGTCCCACGGATCTTGGACCGCAGATTCTTCGCGGATGCCGCTCTACCCTGGGATAAGCTCGCTTTCTTCTGCCTATTACTGGTTCGATCAGGTCAAACCTCACGCAAAAAAATCGGAATTTCTTCTTTTGACTGGGATAAGTCCGAAACGTGATCCTGCCTGTGAGGCTTATGGGAATACAGAAAAACCTATGAGAATCCATAACTTGCGATGGTGCCCGGCCTTAGACTAGCGTTCCCTGGAGTCGTCCTTTAGTTAGGCCATATTTTCTGGGAATAGAACAGGGTCTCCACGAGTTTAAGGACATAATGGGCGGGAGCTGTCCGGACCAGCAGACCTTTAGGTGCGAACTCTTTGTAGCGTGAACTTCTCTGTCCACATCAAGAGTCGGGTGCGTTTTTGTGTTACCAAGCAGGTCACACTGCCGCCGAATCCGGCAAAGCCGCGGAAGCAGCCAATCTCTGGCGGGCAATGGCGGCGGACGAGAAATTGAGCCGATCGCTCAGAACGTGGTTGTTGTGGCGCTCGGCTGCTGGAGAATTCAAGAGACGGAAATCAGCTACTTGGCGGAGTGACGCTGAATGCCCCATACCGGTATTGCTCTTTCCTGCTCAGTTCGAGTAGTATCTGTCGCAGCTAAGTCAACTATATTCAGATTCTGAGGTGAGACATGTTTGATCTGCTCCTGGCCTTGATACGTCACAATGAGGTGCCTGGTGGATGTAGTCCCAAAACGCCGTGTCCGGTGCCGCGACCTTCGCCCACGCCGCTACCTTGCGATCCCTGCGGTGCGCTATCTCCTTCTTTCCTGGATTAGTTTTCCAGAAAGGTGAGGCTGTATCCCTTTGTCGGCGGCTCAATTTGTTAAAAATTGCCCTTGACGACTTCGAACCCTTCGTTCGGGTGGGCCAGCTAATCCGTGTGAGTCCGAGTAAGCTCGGTATTGTGCTAGCGCTTCTCGTCGCGATGCGCGCGTTGGCGCAAAACTCCGGTCCGCCCGCTGAAACAAGCCATTCGACCGTGGTCGGCGTCACGGTGGAAAGTGTAGGGCGAAACAGTGAGGCCGCAAAGGCCGGCGTCCTGGCAGGCGACGTTTTGCGAACGTGGTCTCGGGGAAGTAGTCACGGTATCTTCAACTCCCCCTTTGACCTTCCTTATATCGAAGTGGCTCAAGCCTCTCTCGGCAGCGTGCGAATCCAGGGCCTGAGAAACGGTAAACCTCAAAGCTGGCTTCTTGGAGATAACAACTGGGGAATACGCGCGCGGCCAACTCTAACCGACTCTTTCTTGTCGTCGTATGTCCAAGGCCAAACTGCAGCTCAGCGTGGCAATGGTGCCGAAGCCATTCGAATTTGGCAATCCTTGGCCTCAATCGAGAAGCCCGACGATCTGTCCGTGGCCCTCTGGCTTTACACGCGAATCGCCGAGCACTTTGTTCAAATGCAGCAATGGGATAAAGCTGGCGACACTTATCGAACGGCGCTCGGCGCAGCTCAGGCCGCCGGACCTGAAGTGAAAGCTGAATTGTTTCGACAATGGGCCCGTGTTCTCGAATCTCGTGACGACCTCGTCTCGGCCGAGAAATACTACCGGGACATGCAGGCGGAGAGACAAAAACTGGCAGCCGAATCGATGGCTGTAGCTTCGGCGGTGCGTTATGTCGGCACCATAAACCTGAAGCAGGGAAATTTTTCCGCTGCCGAAAACTTTTTTCATCGCGCCCTGGAGCTTGAGCAGACCCTGGCTCCGCAGAGCATGGCAGCAGCCAGGACTTTCCAGAGTTACGGAGTCCTGCTTCAGGAAAGCGGCAAGCTGGCTAAGGCTGAATACTACTATCGGCGGGCGCTGGCCATCATCGTAGGTGCTTACCCTCGTACCTACAACCACGAAATAGCGTTGATCAATCTTGGGACACTCAAGTACCAGCGTGGAGATCCAGTATCGGCTGAAAACTATTTTCGCCGAGCCCTATCCATTGCCCAGGCGCTCCAGCCAGAGAGCGTGGATGTGGCCAAGATTATCAACGATCTCAGCTATTGTTTGCTGGCACGACATCAATTTGCCAAGGCGGACCAGTACGCTGCCCGAGCACTCGCGATCAGACAACGCAAGGCCCCGGGTAGCCTTCTGGTTGTCTTTAGTCTTCTTGACCTCGGGAGGATCTCGGAGGCTCGACGTGATCTGAAAAAAGCCGAAGAATTCTATCGCCAGGCTTTAGCCATCGCGGAAAGCCTGCCTCCCCCTCATCCTGAACTCGCCACCGTCTTAAATGCCCTCGCCGGCATCCTCAGCGAACAAGGCAGTCTTGCCGAAGCTGAAACTTATTGTAGAAGAGCGCTTTCGCTCCTGCAGCAGATGGCTCCCGAAGGCGCTTCCCACGCTGAGGCTCTTGCTTTGCTTGCGAGCATATCGCGACGAGAGCATCAGGAGCCGCAAGCTGCCCAGTTTTATAGCCAGGCTGTGGCTGAATTCGAGAGATTGGTCAGCGATCTGGGTGGGGCAGAGGAAGATGTGATCCGCTATCGTGCGCAACTCCAGGGTTTCTATAAAGAATATCTGGCATTACTCGTAGCTCACGGAGAGGTCGATCGTGCTTTCAGGATTTCAGAAGCTTCTCGCGCCCGCGCTCTGGCGGAGATGCTCAGGGCCGCACATTTCGATATCCGAAGCGGCGTTGATCCCAAACTATTGGATTTGGAGCGGAGCCTGCGTTTAGAGATCAGGGCGAAATCCGAGCGACGACTGCACCTGCTCGTTGAGCAGAAGGAGGCGGAAGCGAAGCAGATTGAGCAGGAACTTCGGTCTCTCATTGCTCGCCATCAGGAAATCGAGGGTCAGATCCGCTCCAGCAGCCCAGGATACCTGGCGTTGACGCAGCCAAAGGCCTTAGAGGCTAAAGAAGTACAGAGCTTGCTCGATCCCGATACTGTGCTGCTCGAGTATTCGATCGGACCGGAGCATAGCTATGTGTGGTTGGTCAGCCAGAGCTCCCTCAAAATATTTGAACTGCCCAAGTCCGCACAAGTGCAGGGAGTGGCACGCCGACTTTATCGGAACTTGACGGCTCGGACTCGTCCCACCCAGGGGGATCCCAAGTTGGAAGCAGCGAACTGGGCAAAGGCGGACGCTGTTTCGCATACACTGGCGGCTGGGCTCAGCCGGATGCTGCTGAGGCCCACTGCTAACGAGATCAAGCATAAGCGGCTGTTAATTGTGAGTGATGGCGCTTTGCATTACGTTCCTTTCGCCTCGCTGCCCTCGCCGGAAAAACCCGCTGTTCCACTCGTCGTTGAACATGAGATTGTGAGTTTGCCCTCCGCCTCGGTGTTGGCTGAAATCAGACAAGCCAATCAGGGCCGGCCAATGTCGCAAAAGGAAGTGGCGGTCCTGGCTGATCCAGTGTTTGCCCAGAATGACGTCAGAGTAGTGGAGGGAGCGGGCCGAAACCCGTCCCAAGCCGGCCTCACAACAACGCGTAACGTAAAGGATGAACAATTTAGTCAAGCGAACGCCGCGGCTGATTCGGCTGCGCTACTAACGCGCTCGGCGGCCGATTTCGGTCTGTTGCGGCGCGGAGCACCCTACCTTCCGCGGCTGCCATTTTCCCGCCGAGAAGCCAAAGCCATTTTGTCCGTTACACCCAAAGGCCAGGGAATGGCAGCGCTGGATTTCCAAGCCAGTCGCGCGACTGCAGTCAGCCCTGATCTCTCGCAGTATCGTGTGCTTCACTTTGCAACCCATGCCTTATTGAACAGTGAGCATCCTGAATTATCCGGTCTTGTATTCTCGCTCGTAGATCCTCAAGGAAGACCGCAAAGTGGGTTTCTTGGACTGGAGGATGTTTACAACATGAATCTGTCAGCCGATCTGGTAGTGCTGAGCGCGTGTGAAACGGCCTTGGGAAGAGAGGTCCAGGGAGAAGGGTTGATCGGGCTGACGCGGGGCTTCATGTACGCTGGCGCCAGCCAGGTGGTGGCCAGCCTATGGAGCGTGGACGATGAGGCTACGGCAGAGTTGATGCGGCTCTTTTATAAATCCATGGAGCAGGATGGATTGCGGCCAGCAGCAGCCTTGCGCCGGGCACAGATGCAGGTCCGCATGCAGCAACGCTGGAGCCAACCTTATTATTGGGCTGGATTCGTGATTCAAGGAGAATGGTAGTCAGCCCGCAGAACTAGCACGTGGTGCGTCTAAACGAGCGATACATCCCCAAGCCAGGGTAACTTCTGGATAGCCGACAATTCCCTAAACCTAGCCTTGTCAGCGTGTGGAGACAGTAATCTCGTGTGTATCCGATTCGGTGACAGTGCCGCACGAAATCGCTGAGTTGTTGACCGCAAAATAGGGGCGAAGCCCTTGGCTTAGGCGGTTATGCGAACCACTAAGAGAATTTTGTTCTCGTTGCGATACGGGCAGGGTGGCTCTCATAGAGAATTCGGTAATTGCGTAATTGCGTAATTTGAAATCAAAAACAAAGCTAAAACCAAGCCAAAGTCAAAGCTGGAAACCAAAAATGTAGAATCATCGTAGAGCGATACATCAGGTTATTATTAAATTTTCGTAGAGCCACCACTGCTTTCTCCTTTAAGTATGCGATGGCTGAGGAATCGACTTTGGCGAACGGCATAATAACTATTCACGATCGGCTGGATGAACAGCCATCGAGCGGTCCATGGAACCGTTGGGCTTTGCTACTTGAACAGCGAGAAGACCAAGTCTTCCTGGCTTTGACGCTGATAATTGGCGCTCTCGTGGGACTTGCTGTGGTTGCGTTTATCGTGCTTACGGAGCGATTGGGAATGCGCCTTTATCCGGTTGGCAGTGCCGCATGGCGGCGCGCGTTGATCCCGGTGGCAGGTTCCCTGGCGATGGGTTACCTGCTCTATCGTTATTTTCCAGGTGCTCGGGGCAGCGGGGTGCCTCAGACAAAGGCAGCTCTTTATGCGGGAGAAGGCAACATTTCCCTGCGCACGGTGTTAGGCAAGTTCGGCTGTACAGCCGCTACTTTGGCCAGCGGCATTCCACTTGGGCGCGAGGGGCCTTCGGTTCAGGTGGGGGCTGGGATTGCCTCGATTCTGGGTCGCTGGCTAAGATTACGTCAAGAAAAAGTAAAAGCGCTGCTGCCGGTGGGAGCAGCGGCGGCCATTGCTGCAGCGTTCAACACTCCGATGGCGGCTGTGGTGTTTTCGTTGGAAGAGGTCATCGGTGACCTGCATGCACCGGTTCTTGGATCTGTGGTGCTTGCCTCCGCAACCTCCTGGGCAATGTTGCGGCTTCTGCTCGGCAATAATCCGTTGTTCCACGTGCCGCAATATGAGCTGGTCCATCCTCTGGAATTCGCAATCTATGCGGTGTTGGGCGTGGCCGGCGGTTTCCTTTCCGTAGCATTTTCAAAACTTCTGTTGGGAATGCGCAAACGTTTCTTGCTCTTGCCACGAAAGACACAATGGTGGCATCCGTTGACGGGCGGTTTCATGGTAGGACTGATGGGGTTGCTGGTGCCTCAGGTTCTCGGCGTTGGATACAGCTATGTCGGCGATGCTCTCAACGGAGCAATGGCACTCAAGCTCATGGTTTTGCTGGTGGTGCTCAAGCTCTTTGCAGTGACGACCAGCTATGCCTCCGGCAATGCCGGCGGAATTTTCGGTCCGAGCCTGTTCCTGGGAGCGATGCTGGGCGGCACAATTGGCAGCCTGGCCCATCAATTTTTTCCGACCCACACGGCGACTGCCGGGGCCTACGCGCTGGTAGGCATGGGGGCGCTCTTCGCCGGTATTGTTCGCGCTCCCATGACATCTGTGTTGATGATCTTTGAAATGACCCGCGATTACTCGGTTATCGTCCCATTGATGATCGCTAATTTGCTGAGCCTTTTCATCTCCGCACGATTTCAGAGACAACCCATTTATGAGGCGCTTGCGCACCAGGATGGCATCCATTTACCCAACTTAAAGACACGCGAAGGACCAGGCCGACTCAGGGTACAGCAAGTGATGCGAAGTACCACTGAAATCCTGCCAGCACAAATGAATATTCACGAAGCGCTCGCATTGATGAATTCCAAACAATTCCGTGCGCTACCGGTAACCGATGAAGGGAGTATCGTTGGTGTTTTGAGCCGGGCCACTCTGGAAAACGCTGTTCGCAATGGAGAGGGAGACAAGAAGCTAATGGATTTTGTGAAGGCGCTGGACTTTCCTCATGTCCATAGCGACCACGCGTTGCATCTCGCTCTGGAACGTATGAGTGCAGCGCACCTTGATATGCTCCCTGTTGTCAATCGGGCAGACGCTCACCGGCTGGAGGGCATTGTGACTCTAAGAGATGTGCTGGATTCCTACGGCGTGGATCAGAAGGTTTAGAAGTGAGGTAAAACCTCTTGCTGCCTGTTAGCCGCAAAACCGCTCTGACCCCACCCACAGTTGAGCCAGATCTCTGAGGTTGTGTTTGTATCTACGCGTTACCAAGTATTCCTTCCCACCTTTTAGACGCAGCCTGTACTCCCCCGTCGGTAAAGGTTGGATCTCCTCCACGGCCGAAATATTCACGACGACCGAGCGGTGGATGCGAATAAAACCGTAGGGTTTGAGCTTCTCCGCCATGGACGAGAGGGACTCGTGCACCAAATAGGGATTAGTTCGGTGTCGCAACGAAACGTAATTACCTTCGGCTTGCACTGCCAAGATGTCGCCTAAATCCAAGAGCAGGATGCTACCCTTGGCCTTGAACGCGAGGCGTGGCGCCTGTCGTTTTGCTATAACCTCCAACTGCCGCAAGGCTCGCATGAGGGTGGCAGCATCAACTCCGATTACCGGAAGCATTGATGTATCAGCAGCTTCGCAGAACTCGTCCGCTGTCGTAGCTCCCCGCAGTGGGCTAGGCGAAACGTCCGCATTAGCGTGAGCAACTTGTTGCTCAAACATCTCACGTGCAATGGCCTTCTGATCCTGAATCTCGCGCGCGCTCATGATGGAATCCCTTGCTTCCTGCCCGCGGTTACTTCTGCCCAGTGCTCACTGCTGACGGAAAACTGGATTGCTCGCCGAAGTAACACTCAATGGATTGCAACTTTCCGTTCTTGATTCGGAGATACTCCACGTTCCGGAACGATTTCCCGTCCTTGGTGTGGCAAAGATACTTTACAAAAGCATCCTCCGCGCCAGTGGTGATTCGCTCCAGGTCAAAATGTCCAATGAAATCGATCTGGGTTTCCCAGCATCGCGTTTTGAAAGTGCTCTTGCTGATGTGGTCGTCGCCGGCCGCGCTTGTAAAGGTGAAATTATCGGCGAGCAGGCGATCCACTGGGCCCCAGTCTTTCTTCTCCCATGCCGCGTACCAGTTCCGGGCTACGTCCTCGTTTGTTAAGTTCTGCGCTCCCGATGCGCTGGCACCTGCCGGTCCCGGCAGGCTCACGGCGCCAACCAGCGCACAGGCTCCCGTTGCGAGCAGGTTCCTGCGCGACACTCCGATCCTCGTCATTGTTCGTTCTCCTTATCCCCGATCTTAGTTTGAAGCGCTTCGCTCGAATCGCGATCCTCACCGTTTTAGCATACGAACCGGTTGGTATGTACCAATGCCCCACACTTCTCCTTGAGACACCGATGCGATCAACGTCGTTTGCGGTTGCCCCGCGCGCGCAGGGACCGCAGCCAGTCCAAGATGTTTCTGATTCCCGCTTTCATCACTTTCGGATCCTGAGCATTTTTTGCCAGCGAGCCATAGCCTTCGACCATCGCGATCAGTAAACCGGCGGTATCAGCGGGTTCGACGTCGCGGCGCACGC
>DATDGH010000508.1:0-2043 GCA_036522215.1 Candidatus Angelobacter sp.
GTATATCGAGAATTTCCCATCTCTCATAGGAACCCCAGCCCCTTTCAAATTCAGCGAGCAGGGATGACAGGAGCGAATTGAAGTCGCGGCGGATGGCTTGCAACGCGGCCGGTTCGGGAACCATGGTCTTGGTGGCAAACAAGATGCGGTCAGAGCCCTGCGTGATCCATGCCTGAGCATTGAAACCTGCTTGTTGGAGACGCGAAATGGCCTCCTGGGTAGCGTGTTCGGGCAGCTTCAGCGTGAACAGAATCTTGTGGGGCTGGGAGAGATCCACGCCGGCCTTCCGGGCCTTCAGCAGTGCGGCCTGGTCGGAACCGGCTCCTGCAATCGGCCACAGGGCAGGCACACCAGCAAGGAGAGCCAGGAACACGGACAGCAAGAGGCCCGCAGATTTCCGGACATTTCGGCAGCAATGTGACCCTGGAAACATATTTGCGCTTAGAGCATTTTCAGAATGAGTGTAGTCTCTCTGTTGGCGTTCCGATCCAAAATAGATTTAGCAAGCAGCCGGGTTGCAACGCCGAGAGAGAAGCATACTCAACGGCATCGCCAGGCAGAAATCGGCGGGATTGCAGCGGGCCTAACTTGCGCAGACGCAGCCAGGTTTCGCGCGCAACCTGGCCGCGTCCGCATTGAGGTGGACAGTTTCACGTCATGCCCGGGACTATCGTGGGCTGCCGCATTCACAGCGAGCAACAGCGGGAATCATCCAGCGCTTGTGAACCATGTTCTTCGACCTCCTTTCCTGGATTTCATACTTCCCGACGATAAACATCCGACACGTTCTCTTCTAGTGCCGGACGTCACCTGTCTGGGACATGACTTCCGGCATCGTCAGAGGCGCTGGCTGAGGCAGACTTGGACAATGGCGCCAAGGCAAAATGATTCAGATGAATCCTAATTCGAGGGCCTTGAGGACGGCCCGGGTACGATCTCGTACTCCGAGCTTCGAGAGGATGCTGGAAACGTGGTTCTTTACCGTTCCCTCAGAGGTTCCAACAGCATCCGCGATCTCGTGATTGCTATAGCCGGCAACCATGAGACGCAAGACTTCAGTCTCCCGCTCGGTAAGTGGGTCCGGAGGATTTAAACTGGAAAATTCCGGCTTTGCCTGCTGCAGGCCGCGTAAGATCCTCTCCGTCACCACCGGTTTGATGAGGGTACCCCCGGCTTTGAGCGTACGGATGGCATCGGTAAGCTGTTTCAGGGTTACGTCTTTCAACAGAAAGCCACGCGCACCCGCTCGAATTGCTTCAAGAAGCAAGTTGTCATCGTCGAAAGTCGTCAGAATCAGCGTAGGCGGAAGCTGGTTGGATTCCTTGAGCATCCTGAGCACCTCGATGCCGTTGCGCTTGGGCAGCTGAACATCTAACAGAACGACATCGGGTTTTGTCTTTAGAATGAGTTGCAGCGCTTCTTCGCCATCACCGGCCTCAGCCACCACTTTCATGTCTTCGGTGAGTTCGAGCAAACTGCGAAAGCCGTGACGAACCAGCGTCTGATCCTCGACGATGCACACACGTATCATGACGAACTTTCCGCGATCGGAATCCGCGCGGTCAAGCGGAAGCCCGCGCCAGGTGTAGACTCGATTTCCAAATGTCCGCCGACGTGTTGAACGCGCTCGCGCATCCCGGTGAGACCATTCCCCGCTCGAAGGTGTTTAACACCCCTGCCGTCATCTCGGGCGCGGACTTCCACTCCATGTGCCGTCCTGACTAACTCAATCCACAAATTCAAGGCCCCCGAGTGGCGCACAGTATTGGTTATGATCTCCTGGACGCATCGCAGAATCGTCTCGGCGCGAACAGGATCGTAAATCCCCAGGTCTTCCGGCACATGGAGATGAATTCCGGGCCTGGGAATGTCCCTGGTCAAAGTGCAAATTGCTCGCCCAAGATCGAAACTGTCCTTGCCCCGCAGACTGCTAACCACCTCGCGAACGTCCTGCAAAACGAGTTTGGTCACCGACTGGGCCGTCTGAATATGTTCAAGCAGTTTACCTTCGGCGAGATGGCTGGATACTTCCAAATTGAGGCT
>DATDGH010000509.1:0-6654 GCA_036522215.1 Candidatus Angelobacter sp.
GACGGCACGCTCGGCCAGGGCCCCGTGACCGATCTCGCGTCGGCCCACACCGGTCATGCGACCCACCTCGCCTACTGAAAAAGGCGGAAAGTTGTAGTGCAGCATCAGCCGCTTCTTGGTCTCGCCTTCAAACTTCTCCACCCTCTGCATGTCATCCGGTGTGCCCAGGGTGGTCGTGACCAGGGCCTGCGTCTCGCCCCGGGTGAAAATGGCCGAACCGTGGGTTCGGGGCAGAACGCCCACTTCAATCGCGATAGGCCGGATTTCGTCGAAGGCGCGTGCATCCGGACGGCGGCGCTTATGCGTCACCTGGTCGCGGAAAATCCGCTCCCGCAGCAGTTCATAGTAGTGCGAGAGCTTGGCCTTGGCTTCGTCGTCGTCTTCCGCCAACTCGGCTTCCAGTTTTTCTTTGATCTCGTGTACCTTATCGTAGCTTTCAGTTTTCGCGTGCTTGCTGGTATCCAGAGCGTCTGTAAGCTCCGCGCCAACTTTCGCTTTCAATTGGTTGTAGTAGGCCTCATCCAATACAGGTTTCTCAAACTCACGCTTCTTTTTTCCGGCGCGCCCGGCCAGGTCAGTGATGGCGGCGCAGATCTTCTTGATTTCGCCGTGAGCAAAGTCAATGGCCTCCAGCACCGTGTCTTCTGAAACTTCCTTGGCGCCGGACTCAATCATCACTATGCCTTCTGCCGTTCCCACGACCATGATGTTGAGCAGGCTTTCATTCGCCTCGGCGTAGGTGGGATTCACGATAAACTGCCCGTTCACGTAGCCAATCCGCACAGCGCCTACAGGGCCGTTAAACGGGATGTCGGAAACCGTGAGAGCACAGGATGCGGCATTGATGGCCAGGACATCCGGATCGTTTTCCGTGTCCGCCGAGAGTACCAGGGAAATTACCTGGGTCTCATTGCGGAAGCCTTCGGGAAATAGCGGGCGGATGGGGCGATCGATCTGGCGGCAGGTAAGCACTTCACGTTCACTGGGCCGGCCTTCACGCTTGATGAAGCCGCCGGGAATGCGTCCGCCGGCGTACGTATATTCGCGGTAATCCACGGTCAGGGGGAAGAAATCAATTCCTTCACGCGGCTGGGAGCTGGCACAGGCCGTCCCAATCACAACATTATCGCCCTGGCGCACTACCGCCGAACCTTGTGCCTGTTTTGCTAAATGTCCGGTTTCTAAATGGAGGGCTTTGCCGCCGGTAAGTTCAATGGTGGCTGTCTGTTTCATGCGATCCTCTTTTCTTGAGGGGACCAGTTCAAAATTCCTTATGCCTTAGCGAGAGGAACCACAGCGCCAAAATGCAAAATGAAAGCAGCGTAGCTTGGACCCGCACCTGTCCCGTCACGCGGTTTAAGGCGGGCAATCGAGGCCGTGCAACCGATATGGCCGGATAAATTACTTGCGGATTCCAAGTTTTTGGATAACGCTCTTATAGCGCTCGGTATCGTACGTCTTCAAATAATCAAGCAGGCGGCGACGCTTGCTTACCATCATGAGCAGACCGCGCCGGGAGGCATGGTCTTTCTTGTGGGTCTTGAAGTGCTCCGTCAGGTCGCCGATCCGTTCGCTGAGTATAGCTATCTGCACTTCCGGGCTGCCGGTATCTGAGTCATGCGTACGGAAGCGGTGAATGACGTTGGTTTTTTGCTCTCTCGCTAACACTAAACTGGTGCACTCCTAATCTAAACTCTTGTCCTCTAGTGACTTAAACAGATTACCACGCAACCAGGGAAAGTGTCCAACCCCCGCCAGGAGAGGCCAGGTTACTAAATTAGACCGTGTTTGAAGGAATTTCAATGATCGATCATCATAGCCTCGCCGCCGGTCCATCTGTTCGTAATCCATTCTCAAGCGCGGCCGCTGCGGAGCGGGCCCTGAACGCGGCCATTCTCCCGGCGGACATCAGCAGCAGCTTCGAAGAGTATCTTGAGATCTTTGACGCCTTTTACTCTGACGAAATCGAGGTAAGTAGCGACACCGGGGAAGGCTCGATCCGGGGGAAGGCGAGGGTGCGCTCAATTCTTCTCGACTTTCTCATCCCCCTTCATGTGTTGGCCGAAGTGGGCGGTCTGTCGATGTCCCTTCGAGAGACCCCGATTCCTGGAGACGCTGTGGGTGAGACCCACTCTGCCTGGACGCTCGAGTTGGCCGGGATGTCAGGTAAAACCTGCACTCTGAGCTGGCGCACCTTCCGGAAATGGGACGGGGCGTATGTAGTCTACGAGCATCATTATGACCAGCAACAAAGCGGCGGGCCACTGACCGAAGATGATCTCTATTTCAATGCGGCTGATTCTGAAGGTGGATGGCGTCAAGAGCCATCGTAACCTGTTCTGGGCATCGCACCTCGACGGATGCCTCGAGGGGCACGACGAGCCCGACCAGCAATCACGCGTAATCTCACGAAAGGTGCATGGATCATGCCGCCCGGCTGGAGGAAATAATCTATTATGTCCATGCACGACGCGATGCGAATTCCGCGCGAGACCGGAAGCTTGCCTGCGGAGGAACCATGATTCGACGTTTTCTTACCATTATCCTTCTTGCTATGGGCGCGACGTTCAGCCACGCGCAACCGTCTCTGCCTTCCAGTTTTCAGGCAAAGACCATTCACAGTCCAGAAGGAGCGGATATCTTCGTGCGCTGGGGAGGAAAGGGGCCGGTGGTTGTGCTCATTCACGGATATGCGGAGAACAGCGACTCGTGGGCTCCTCTGGCCGCTAATCTCATGAAGGATCACACCGTCGTAGTCCCGGATCTTCGTGGAATTGGGAAGTCATCGAAGCCTGAAGGTGGCTACGACAAGAAAACACAGGCCAAGGACATCCGCGCCGTGGTGACCGCACTGGGATATGACAAAATTTTTGTAGTCGCCCACGACATCGGCAACATGGTCGCTTATGCCTACACCGCAATGTACCCGGACAAGGTTGAGCGGCTGGTGGTGATGGACGCGCCGATTCCTGGGATCGATCCATGGTCTGAGATTCTCCTGAATCCTGGAGTGTGGCACTTCAACTTTCACGGTCCCGACGCCGAACGGCTTGTGGCCGGCCGTGAGCGCATCTACTTTGACCGCATATGGAATGACTTCACCGCCGATCCTTCCAAGCCGGATGAAGCTACGAGAAACTTCTTTGCGGCCACGTACGCGCAGCCGGGTGGGATGCGCGCCGGTTTCGCCCAGTTCACTGCCTTTTCTCAGGACGCAAAAGACAACAAAATCTTCGAGCAAGTGAAGTTGCCGATGCCCGTACTGGCTGTCGGCGGAGAGAAGTCATTTGGTCCGTTACAAGCGGCGATCATGCGCCACGTGGCGACCAATGTTCAGGAGGCGGTCGTCGCAGGCTCCGGGCATTGGCTGATGGAAGAGCGCCCGGCGTATACTGTAACGCTCATTCGCAACTTCCTCGACTCTCCGCAAGTTGCCGCGCCGACCAGCGCAGTCTCCGCAGTCGACCTCGGCGAAAAGCGTCTTACTCCCGCCGAGTACGAGTTTCCACAAGGCGGGAACCCTGGCACAGGAAGTTCCGGGATTGCAGGAATTGAGACTGTGGTACTCAAAGGTGATCCGAACCAGGCAGGCGTGTACACCATTATGCTTCGCGTACCTGCGCATACGAAGATCGCGGCGCACTCCCATCGCGATGACCGAGTAGCGACCGTAATCTCCGGCGCCTGGCACTTTGGCTACGGGGAACAGTTCGATGAGGCAAAGCTTAAAGCGCTCCCACCGGGCAGCTTCTACACCGAGCCGCCCGGCCGACCCCATTTTGCAGAAACGGGCGACGAAGCCGTTGTAGTTCAGATAACCGGCTTCGGCCCCTCTTCAACAGATTATGTGGATCCCACGCAAGACCCTCGCAGGCGCAGAGCCGAATAACTGCTGGAGGAAGGAAGCGTGTACGCCAAGGGTGTTGAAGGCCTGCTCTGGGGGTAAGCCGATCTTTGCCGCCACCGTTTCCGCTGACAGATCATCGGGATCTTGGTTTATTCTTGCGCCGGAGGAGTCCAGCCGCCAATCTGCTGCATCAGGGAGAGAAGATTGCCCACGCCCCAGTGGTCGGTGATCTTGCCGTTTTGAACACGCATCACATCGACTGTTTCGAAGTGAATCTTGCGGTGAGTGGGGGTAATCCCAAGGAACGGCCCTTCATGCGTGCCATAGTACGTTTTATAGATCGTCACGCGATCGCCATCGGCCGTCTGCCAATGGATCTCCGCATGAAAATCGGGGAATGCGACGCGAAGATAGGTGTAGAGTTTTCGCACGCCGGCCTTATCCGGAGTCGTGCCCGGCTGCGGCGTGTGATCGACGAAATCGTCGGCGAAGAGCTCTTCGAAAACTTCGAAGTTGCCCTTGGTTTTTGGAAGGGCACACTATTTGTTAAAACGACATAACTGTTGATCATGACCGGTCCCCTCGGGATGCTGGGTATTTGCTGCAAAGTGCCTAGATTGCCTGTTCTCCAGATTATTTCTGACTCAGTAATGGCCGCGGTCCCTTTCAGGTTTGGCCTGTTCCACCTGCATAGGATGATTTGTTGCAAACGCATCCTGTCGGATGCCGGTCACTTGCCAGGACACTTTCAAACCGGCTCGTCCTCCGGCAATGCGGAAGCGGTTATTTTGCATTTCCTTGGCAACATAGATGGGAGCCGATCCCCCGATGCAGGTCAACTGGTATCGGAAATCCTTGTTCAGCGCCTGGAACCAGTTCGGTAGCTCTATTTCAGCTTCTCCCGTTTCATTCAGAACCACCACTCCGTCATAAATGTTCTTCATGTCGGGTGACTCAACCACAGAATGGAACAAGTACTTGTTGGCCGGATCCAGCGGGTGATCGATTCTGAAATAGTCCGCTCCCTTATAAATCGATCCATACACCACTAGATCTTGGTTGACCGTGGGTGCGTCAAAGGTTGCGGTGTTCGAAACGAGATTAGAAAAATAGGACGTTGCGTTGTGAACATAATGTGCAACGGTGTGGTCCGTGACCACCCTCCCGCCCTGGGCTGTATCGTTGATGGTCCGGGGATATGCAAAGTTGTCGATATTCTCCAAAACAACATTCTGTGCGGCCCCAGCCTGAGTTTCCGTGATCTTGATTGCGTCGGTACCGTTGAGGTTTCCGTCAAAGAGTGCGCTGTTGATGTACACCGACGTTGGATTAATCATTTCGATGCCATTTCCCCCGCCCGTTTGCTGTTCAAACTCTGTGCCGTAAATCGCTATCCCGCGGAGAGTGTTGATCCCGGAATTGTGCCCTGTTGTTGCGTCAATCTTCAGCAAAGGGTTGCCTCCGCCCGCATGCTCAATGCCGCCACCTACAATCGTGAGGTCGCCAGTTGCCCCGTTGACAATCATCGGCGTAAGCGTGAGTCCGGGAACACCTTGCGCGCCGTTGACCCAGTTGTTGATCCACGCGAAAACCCCGACGTTCTCAATATTCACAGTGGTATAGCTCCCGACACTGGAAAAAACGCAGTCCTCAACCACGCTGGGAACAAACAATAGCTTGAAATAGGCGAGCGAATGCGTAACCGTGGCAGACTGGTTCCCCTGAAAGTAGCATCCCTTCAACCGCATGTACTCCTGGGTGGCGTCCTGCTGGCCGTTCGCAATCAAAGCGCTGATGTTTGCTGCAGAAGTGAGATAAAAACCGCCCGCCGTAGATGTGCCGCCCAGCACTGAGCCGATGCCGCCGCAATCCATGGCTGAGGCATTAAAAATCTGAATGGCCGGAGTGGCTCCCGCAGTGTTGACGCTGACGTTGAATCGCGTGCAGGGGTCGATGAGCAGCGTTACCTGTTTGGTGGAAGAACCAATATTCAGCGAAGTTGAGATCGTTTGGACAGTGCAGCCAAATCCTCTGGCATCGGCAGTGCCGCCCTGCGCCGGCAAATTGCTAATACACTGAGCAATCTTGGCCCCAGCATCGCTTCCTGAGGCTTGGTCACAAAGCTGGATACTATTAAGAGATTGAAAAGTGGCCGTGGTTCCGGTAATGGGACCTTGCGCGACCGCGCTGGGACCCAGAACCAGGGCGACAAGGAGAAGCAATACAAACAAAACAGAAAAAAACTTGACAGCTGCCATATCGGGCTCTCTTGTAATAATCAATCGACAAGATTCGAGCTTGTATCTTTCAGGTTCAATGGCCTTTCTTTGGAGCTTGCAAGTAATGGCCGCGATCCTTTTCAGGTTTGGCCTGTTCCACCTGCATAGGATGATTTGTTGCAAACGTATCCTGTCGGATGCCGGTCACTTGCCAGGACACTTTCAAACCGGCTCGCCCTCCGGCAATGCGGAAGCGGTTATTTTGCATTTCCTTGGCAACATAGATGGGGGCCGATCCCCCGATGCAGGTCAACTGGTATCGGAAATCCCTGTTTAGCGCCTGGAACCACTTCGGTAGCTCTACTTCAGCTTCTCCCGTTTCGTTCAGAACCACCACACCGTCATAAATGTTCTTCATGTCGGGCGACTCAACCACAGAATGAGACAGGTACCTGTTGGCCGGATCCAGCGGGTGATCGATTCTGAAATAGTCCGCTCCCTTATAAATCGATCCATACACCACTAGATCTTGGTTGACCGTGGGTGCGTCAAAGGTTGCGGTGTTCGAAACGAGATTAGAAAAATAGG
>DATDGH010000510.1:0-3288 GCA_036522215.1 Candidatus Angelobacter sp.
AGTACCAACAGCAAAAAAAGAAGGTTGGTGAAAATGCAACACGAACATTGTTCCAATGATTCGGTGGGTTCTTCACTTATTAACTTGTTCGCTCGCCGCGCTGGTCAAGGCGAGGATGCCTGGGGAGCGATCGCTCATGTAGTCGCGGTGCTTCAGAACGACAGCAGCGGGTCGCACGATCTAGGACGAATTGAAAGTTGGCTGGCCCAGCGGCGAATCTCCAGCCTAGTTTACGAACGAGACCTAGAATGTGATGGTTGCACACAGCCGCTTGGGATGACTTTTGAAGACGGATTTCGGATGGTGTTAAACCTGTCGGTTCCAGCCACTCGACTCAGGTTTACTTTGGCACATGAGCTTTGCCATACCTTTTTTTATGAGCATGTGCCGGAGCTCAAATTCATGCCTCATGAAACCGACGAGATGGAAGAGAGCCTTTGTAATTTTGGCGCCGCAGAGTTGCTTATGCCAAAGCAGTCTGTCGTCAAGAGTGCTAAGAATCAACCAGTGAGTCTTCAAGTGCTCGACGCTATGGCTGATTCATATTCCGTTAGCCCTGAATCCATGTTGGTTCGACTTCGGAGTCTGCGATTGTGGAAGGCCGAGCTATGGTATTGGTCCAGAACCGCTGACGGTGATTTCGTGTGCCGGAGAAACGGACTCGACTGTCAGGAGCAATGGAACTGGATGGACAGCGCGCTGATGCGAACGTGGGAAACAGGCAAGCCGAGTTTTGGAAAGACGTTTCTCGAGTCAATGGGGGGTAGCGGTTGTCGCCGTGTGCGGCCCATTTGTTACGACCTGCAGCGTCGGGCGAAGGGCGTGGTGGCACTTATAGGCACTTGGGCCATACAGATGCCCGCAGCGCCGCTTTTTGAAATGCAGAACGCGAAGAGAGGTCGGTGCAACGCAACCGAGTGTGCAAAAGCCGGAGCTTGAAAGGTTTAGGAGGTTCTTACAATGGCGTTCCAGAACACGAGATTACTGCTTGCCTGGATGGACCAGAACGAAGCCGTGGCGCAGCTCCTCGGTCACTTTCCTAGGACGGATGAGAACATTGCGGCTGAGATGGAGCGTTGGACCTTCGCGCGGCTACGGCTGTCGGAGAGACCCGAATACCGTTTGCGCACGCCGGTACTCTCTCCTCTTCCGCCGGATCTGGTCGCACGTGGTGAGGCGTTCCTCGCACGAGAGGATGTCCGGAGGTCATTTCAAGGCTGGGATTATACAGTCGGAATAGTAGATTTACGAGAGGTTCTTTCCTTTCAGAAGAGTGTGGTGGTTGAAGCTGTGGATCGTGCAGCCGGTCTTAATCTCAATGATCCGGCTGTTCTCTTCTCGCTGTGCCTACCCGACCCTTCAGCGATGACTTTTTCAGGCACGGCTGATCCCGACCAGAAAGGCATCTCGTTCTCGTCTCCCAATCCGAATTTGCGGGTAGTCAGCGGAAAGACTGCAATGGTTGATGGACTTCCTTTTTACGGGTTTGCCGTTGGATACGGACTTCCTTTCCTTCAGGTCGTCGAATATCAGGGACGATGGTTTGTTAGAGATGGATACCACCGTTGTTATGCATTGTTGCAGAGGGGTGTCAGCAAGGCTCCGTGCCTCTTCCTCCGTGCCGCGAATGTTCTCCAATTCGGCGGAATAGCACCGCAATTCTTCATTTCGGACATTCTTTTTGGCTCCCGACCACCATTCTTGACTGACTTTCTAGATGACAATTTGGCTGCGACCGTAACTCGCCCAGCTAGTGGCAAGGTCATCCGCATTGTGGCGCAGGAATTCAGCGTACAGCTGTGAATCTAGTCCCTGGATGCCGAGAGGAGTGTTGCTGTAGTTGACTACCGAAGGTTAGCCCGTGCTGGACATTTGAACTTCAGACCTCGGCTATTGTGAACGAGTCCTTTGCTGACTACAGGATCAGCTTATGCCGGCTTGCCAGGTTACGCCGCATGATCAGATGCGCAACTAAACCGTGTCGCCCCGCTGGGGCTCGGGCTTTTGATTTGTTTTCTATCCCACCCCTCACGGAGGTGGGCTCAGTAATTGCGCCCTTTCAGGGCTCGGACATCGTTAGTGGACGGTCTCGACAGAGCCCGACAGCGGTGGCCGGGTGAAATAAAAAAGGAAGCTAACACCAACACCGCGGCGCGCAGGCGCGCTGGCCGCTGCAGCCGAGGGCACCTCCACCCCGTCGGGGCAAAACCCGCGCAGGTGGGGAGCGCGGCGGCTGTATTGCTGTGAGCCAAATTCTTTTTTTCCGTGACGATTTCGATGGGTATGGGGGTATGTCTCACCCCGCTGGGGTTCTGAAGAGGTCATTTTGGTTATTTGTCCCCCAGGGTTTCACCCTGGGCTACCCTGGATCACGCCTCCGGCGTTTTTTACTAAAATCTGCTGATTTTTCGAGGCACGGAAAGTAGCAGTAGCCGGTGGGAGCTTAAATACAAATTGGTTTACCGGCGCCAAAATAAAGTTGACATCTAAAATATTTAGACCTAGACTTTATTTATCCAAAGAAGCCGGATTGTTCCTTTGCATTTGGACCGAAACCGGCTGCAACCAACGAGGGCGAGAATGGCCGAGCGGTTTTCATCAGGAGGCAGCAAGTGAGAATCGTCTGCCTTGGTGGCGGTCCTGCCGGACTTTATCTCTCCATCCTGCTCAAGAAAGCAAATCCTTCCTGGGACGTGAATGTCATCGAACGCAACCGGCCCACAGATACCTTTGGCTGGGGGATTGTATTTTCCGATAAGACCATGGATGGTTTCCGGGCCGTGGATGCGGAGACCCACAGTGAAATCACGCGTGCCTTCCGCCACTGGGACGATATTGACGTTTTCTTTAAAGGCCGCAAGATCACCTCCGGCGGCCATGGATTTTGCGGAATTGCCCGCATCAAGCTGTTGCAGATCCTGCAGCAGCGCGCGGCTGGACTGGGCGTAAAACTGGTCTTCCAGAGGGAAGTCACCGATCCGGATGAGTACGCTTCTCATTGCGATCTGTTGATTGCCTCTGACGGCGCCTCTTCCGTGACTCGCAGAAAATACGAGCATGTTTTCAAGCCCAACGTTCAGGCTCGCCACAACCGTTTTGTCTGGCTGGGCAGCCGCAAGAAGCTGGATGCGTTCACCTTCGATTTCAAAGAGACTCCGAGAGAACGACAAAAAGCATACCTATCAGGAAAAGCCACCATCCGACGGCCGCGCCCAGCGCCGCCGTCGCGCAGGCCAGCCCGGTGATCAGCGGCCACCAGCTGTGCGGGCTGAAGAACCCGAGTTCCCC
>DATDGH010000511.1:0-7084 GCA_036522215.1 Candidatus Angelobacter sp.
CGACCGATGCACTGACATTCTTCCTGGTGGTTGCAGCACTGTGCATCACTGCGATTACCGCCTGCTACGCCCCCGCTCGTCGGGCAACTCGAGTGAATCCGATTGTGGCCTTGCGCCATGAGTGATGAGAATTGCCAAAGGGACCGAATCACCAGGTGTTATAGGCAGTGCCGTCGGATCCAACCTGCTTGGAACCGCTATGTACATCGGAGATGCCGGTGTCAGTCTGGCCCAGCACCGCGATGGTGTCATCGGTGACCGGTTCCCATGTCTGGTTGGAGTCAGTGAATGGGTCTTTGGGAATCATGCGCATATAGCCGGAGCTGACCAGGTCATCCAATGCTTGTGGGGCTTTGTCTTTGTCCTGAGTAAACTGGTCGATGGAGTTGCGCATGGAGTACAGGTCTTCCTTCAGCACAGCTTCGCGCGCATGCAGCAGATGCTGCTTGTAGACGGGAACGGCGATGGCGGTGAGAATAATGATGATCGAGATGACGATCATCATCTCGATCAGGGTAAAGCCGCGCTGATGGCGCGGGCGCATTGTCTCCATCGGCTTGACTGCGGCGATCACTCTTAGCAACTCCTTTTACCAATCCTTGTATTTACTGCCGTTGAGGGCCGTACCGTCAGACTTGCTGAACACATCAAAGACGTTCTGGCCGCCCCATGATTCCGCTGTGGCATCGTCGCGGGTGGAACGCATTCCCCACTCATCCTTTCCGGTCATGGGATCAATGGGAATGCGGCGAAGGAAGCGCAGTTTCTTTCCCTGAATGTCTTCTCCTTTGACCAGAGTGTCCATGTCTGGGGGGTAGCCATCGCTATCCACCTTAGTCCGGAACGCATTCCTGTCGGCGGCGTCCTTGTAGCGATCAATGGCGGAACGCATCTCCCACAGGTCGCGGCGCAGCTCCGTCTCCTTCTGCCGCTTTACCGTAAGCCGGACTATGGGCACTGCCGCGCCCATCAGGATCAGCACGATGCTGATGGCAATGATCAATTCCAGCAGGGTTACACCAAGCTGCCTGCCAACCCGCAACCTACGCACGGCAGGACCTTCTTGCATCTGCTGGAGCTGTTTTAACTGCATAAGCATGGTTTTAGTAATATTTTAATGCAATTTTGAGGCCCCGGTCACAGGTCGATTGCCCCCTAGTTAACGTTCACGCTGGCCTGTGAACCTGTCGCCTGAAGCGTCTGGTTCTGGCTGTTGCGCGCTCCTGAGCCCACAATAGCGATTCCCGATGCGCCCCTGGCTTTAGCGGTAAACATCAGGTTGAATATTGAGCCATCTCCGCTGATTCCCGGTGTTCCGGACGGCCGTTGTGCCGAAATCGTCAGGGTTCCCGAAGTGGGATCATTGCGGTTGACCACAGGCACCGACTGGCCATCGCGGGCAAGGTAGTCCCCGCTCGTAACCTGCACAAACTGAAGGACTTTAGGATCATAAGTAATCTGCAGCGAGACCCCGGAAATGTCCTGGCCGCCATTGAGGACCACATTCATATTGAAGGAGCTGCCAACCGTAGGCGTTACCGCTCCGGGATCAAGCTTCAAGCTGAGTCCTGCTGACGGAGTTCCCGGAGAAGGCTTGCTCAGACTGCCTGAATCCGGCTGCGCCGACGGGGGCGTCATCACAATGGACTGGGGCTGTTGGGTAGTTGGCGTTTGCGTTGTTGCTGGCGCCTGCTGTTGTGGCGGCAAGAACTGAGCCGGAGGAACCACGGGCTGGGTAGGCGCCGTGGCCGTGGGCGCAGTCGAAACCGGCATGGATGACTGCGGTTTAACGCCTTCCGCTTTACCTGCAGGCCTCTCAGCCATGCGCAAGTCGATACCTGTACCGGTGCCAACGTCCAGTGCCTTGGTGTTCATGCGCGAGAGCATCTGGCCGCGGACAATGTGCGGCACCAGGAGGAATACCACCTCGTTGGTATGGCGTTCTTTGTCTTCCTGGGAGAAGAGATATTTCAGCAACGGAATCTTCGATAGGAACGGCACGCCGGCGGTGTTCAGTGTCACCTGGTCTTCCAGGATGCCGCCCAGCAGGTTCGCTTCTCCATCCTTCAAGCGGATTTCATGGTCGATTTTGCGTTGGCTGATGATCGGCTGGCTAATGCCGCCGATAGTGGACGTTCCTGTCTGGTTGGAAATAGTAAATGCGGCCTTCAGGCTGATTTCGCCATCAGGATGGACGTGCGGCGTAATCTCAATGGTCACACCCACGTCAATGTATTGGAACTGGGTGTTCACGCCGAGAGCGCCCACGCCAGTGCCAATGCCCAGCGGCGTACCGAATGAACCTGTAGCGATGGGGATTTTGTCGCCGACGGCCAAGGTCGCCTTGATGCCATCAGCAGCGCGGATTTGCGGGTTCTCCAGGATCTTGGTGTTGGCGTCGTTGAAAATGAGCTGTGCCGTCAACGGACTGATTGTGACCGCATAGTTGGTCGAAGTGAGATGTTGCAAATCATTAAAGTTCAGCGAATTCCCGCTGCCCGTGGTCGTCGTGGTGCTAGTGCCGCTGCCGCTTCCGCTGGGAGTGGTTGTTGTGTTAGTTCCCTGGAGAGCAACGCTGCCAGTTTGCGGCGGCAGCAGGCCCATCTGGCGCACTTTATCGTGCCGTACCTGGGCCACAACTATATCCACAATAACCTCGGGCTTGGACTTATCCACGTCATCAATAATCTTTTCCGTAAGAGCGAGCTGGTCCGGGGTGCCGCGAACCACAATAGCGTTCTGCGAAGGCACCTGCTGGACACGCTGGACTTCAAGGATGGTTCGGATAGTGTTCACGACGTCCTGAATGTCGGTGGCTGTGGCCACATTGCCCAGATAAAAGGTCTTTATAACGCTTTGCTCCAGCTCTCTACGTTTGCCGGTATTGTCGGCCGCGACAAAAATCGTATTGGGCGTCACCGGACGCCAGAAGGTACGCGATTCCAGGGCAACAATATCGAGCGCCTGTTGCAGAGTCACATCGTGGAGATCAACCGAGAGCTTGCGTGAGGTGTAATCAGGATCGAACAAGATATTGATGCCAGCAATCTTGCCAATGGTTTCATAAACTGTCTTGGAATCCTGATTATTGGCCCTGATTGCCTGGAGGAGACCACTGGAGATTTCACCCAGTTCCACAGGCCCCCCGGCCCTCTCCAGACGTTGACGCAGCGGATCTTCCTGCGGCGGCGCGCCCTCCTGGGGTTTCGCTTCAGGTGCGCCTTGTCGTCGGATCATTTCTTCCGTACGCCGCATTTCCTGCTGCGCCATGTCATTGCTGGAATCAATTTCCACCGCCTGGGTAAATAGCTGCAACGCTTCCTGCAGTTTTCCCTGTTCCCGCAGCTTTTGCCCGCGTTTTATCTTGGACGCAGCCGCCAGAAAACGTGTGCGCTCGAAGGTTACGCGATACTTCAAGTCATCAGGCTTCTTGTCGTAGGCTGCTTTGTAGAAATCGTAGGCGGCTTCGTAGTCCTGCCGGGCCTCCGCCTTAGCTCCCTTGTTCCAGAGAGATTTGGGAGATTCGGCGCGGGCCTGGACACAAGAAAAAACGACACAAAAAGAGAAGATGATGATTCCTAGTAAACGTCTTAGACTCATAAGGTCCTTGTTTAGCTTGAGATTGCCAGGGTGCCGAGACAAAACTGACAACACGCCACCCTCGCCGTCCAATGCGGCCAATCACTGCCGGAAGCCTGCGATTATACACCCCACTTACCCACCCCATCACGTGCAGATGACCCGGCGAGCGCCAAGGGCTTGTTTTGTGCTCGTGCTGGGGACCCCGTGTGAAGTCCATCCCCTAAGCAGAAGAACGCCTTGTGATGGAAGTTCTTGCGCTGTGCTAGGATAAAAATTTTGTCAGTGTTGCACCAAAGTTCCTGCTGGTACTGTCCATGGCCCGCCATCTCCACCAGACCGAGGCAAGCAAGCCGAAAAATGTAAAACGTGATCCCATCGCTTCCGGGGAACGCGATGCCACCGTGAATCGCGCTGCCGGACATAACTACTTTCTCGAGGACAAAATGGAGGCCGGGATGGTGCTCACCGGCTCAGAAGTAAAATCGGTCCGCTCCGGCCAGGCAAATTTGAAGGACGCTTACGCGCTGGTGAAGGATGGAGAACTGTGGCTGCTGAATGCCCACATTGGCGCGTACGAACATGGCGGCTACGCTAATCATGCGCCGCTGCGCACCAGAAAACTTCTGGTGCACCGCGAACAGTTGCGCAAACTACTGGGCAGAAGCCAGCAGCGCGGGTACACGCTGGTGCCCACGCGAATGTATTTCAAGAACGGAAAAATAAAGTGTGAAATCGCACTCGCCCGGGGCAAGCAAAGCTGGGACAAACGCGAGACTGAGCGCCGCAAGACCGCGGACCGCGAGGCCCGAGAAGCAGTCGCACGGTCCAGGAAGGGACGATAGGTGGTTATGCCAGCGATTTCGAGAATTTTGTTCTCTTTGTGATGCAAGCTGTATAGCCCTCTCTGAGAATTTGGTAATTGGGTAAGTTGGTAAGTTGGTAATTGAACGTCAAAAGCCAAATCTCCCGACGCGAACCGGGATATCAAGGGCGAAGCCTTTGGCTAGTTAGACGAATTCGCTTTTCAGATTACGGCGATCACCGGATCACGGCGATCCAAAATTGGGGAGATCATGGAAACCAAACTCATTGCCGGCAATGCTGCGGATGTTGAAAGCGAGTGTCTTGTGGTGGTTGCGCTCGACCATGGAGAAAAACAAAAGAACGAAGCCCGCCTAGCGCATCGTGATGTGGCGCTGGAAAAAACAACCGCAGAATTGCTTGCCACCGGCGAGGTCACCAGCAAGCAGTTTGAGGCAGTGCTGGTGCATCGTCCACAGGACTTAAAGGCGAAAAGGCTGCTGGTAGTCAATGCCGGCAAGGCGAAAAACTTCAATGCGACGAATCTGCGCAGAGCTGCGGGGACGGCCCTCCGCTTTCTTAAACCAAAAATGATCAAGAACTGTGCCCTGCTTGCTCCGGAGATATCCGGGGGAACGGAAGAGGCGGTGCGCTGCCTGGTGGAAGGCGCATTGGTCGCAGATTTCGATCCCGACACCTATTGCACTGATCGCAAGGACCTAAGCATGGAGGAGATCACGATCGTAGTTCCCGGCGGGTCAAACGTGGCGGTGGCGGAGCGGGCATTAGGGGACGCGCGTATCGTCGGCGAATCTCAGAACTTTGCACGTGAGCTGGTAAATGAGCCCAGCAACCGCATGACGCCGACGATCCTGGCGGACCGGGCTCGCGAGATGTGCGAGAGCTCGGGGTTGAAATGCGAAATATTCGGCCCGGACAAGATCAAAGAATTAAAAATGGGCGCATTCTGGAGCGTGGCCCAGGGTTCTGATGAGGAACCAAGACTGATCGTAATCCGCTATGAGCCGGCGGGAGCGCCGGAAAAGCCGGTGCTCGGCCTGGTCGGCAAAGGAGTCACCTTTGACACCGGCGGCATCTCCATCAAGCCTGCGGACGGCATGGAAAAGATGAAGTACGACATGGCCGGTGGAGCAGCCATGCTGGGAGCGATGCGCGCTATTGGTCTGCTGAAGCCCAAGGTGAAGGTGATTGGCATCGTCTGCGCGACTGAAAATATGCCCAGCGGGCGTGCGCAAAAACCGGGCGACATTCAGATGGCAATGTCCGGCAAGGCTATTGAGATCATTAACACCGACGCCGAAGGGCGCCTGGTACTGGCGGACGGCCTCCATTACGCCCGCACCCTGGGATGCACTCACCTGGTTGACGCCGCTACGCTGACCGGGGCGTGCGTGATAGCCCTGGGCATGGTCAATGCAGGAGTCTTCGCGAATAACGAGGAGGCGTATCAGCGTTTCTGTAAAGCTGTGGAACGTTCCGGAGAAAAGTTCTGGCGTCTCCCGCTCGACCAGGAATATTTTGAACAAATCCGCTCCAGCATTGCCGACATTATGAACTCCGGCGGACGCTACGGCGGCGCGATCAATGCCGCCATGTTCCTGAAGGAGTTTGTAGACGATACTCCGTGGATTCATCTCGACATCGCGGGCGTAGCCTGGATGGAAGACCGGAAGGCCTGGATGGCCAAAGGCCCATCGGGCATTGGCGTGAGAAGCCTGGTGGAGTTTGTGAAGGGATTCAGTAGTTAGTACTTAGTAGTTAGTAGTTAGCAAAGATCAAAACCAACAACGCAGCGCGCACGCGCGCTGGCCTTCTCGACCGACGCGGCTGAGGTCCGCGTACGTTGTTCCAATTTCGTTGGTTCAACTTCAGATTTCCTCTACATCACGGGAGGGACTGTAATCCCCATCAGCTGCAGGCTGCTTACCAGTGCATTGCGCACTACAGCGGTTGTAGCAAGCAGAAATTGTTTTCGCGCCGGGTCGGTTTCCGTCAGGATGTGATGCTTGTGATAGAAATTGTTGAACTGCTGGGCCAACTGAAATGCGTATTTGGCGATATAGGCCGGCTCCGTTGTGGCGATGCACTGCGCCACCACAGACGAGAGCTGTCCCGCAATCAGCCAGAGCTGCCAGATTTCGGTGGCGCCTTCCTCATCCAGAAAACGGAAATCAACTGGTTTCGAAAGAATCTCTTGAGCAGTAATGCCGCCTTTGCGGAAAATATTGGTTGCTCGCACAACTGCATATTGAGCGTAGGGTCCGGTCTCGCCTTCGAAGTTGAGGGCTTCCTTGAAATCAAAAGCAATGAGTGAGTTCTTGGTGAATTTGAGCATGAAGTAGCGCAGGGCGCTGACGGCAATTTGGGTGGCGATATCGCGGCGCTCAGATTCACTCAGTTCCTGGTGGCGCGCATCTACTTCTTTCTGTGCGGCGGCAATGAGAGCATCCAGCAAGTCATCGGCCTTGACGCCGAATCCTTTGCGTCCGGAAAGCTCGATGTGGGAGCGCTTGCGGTCCTCTTCGGAAACTTCAAACCCCAGTTCCACGGCGCTATCAGGAGTCAGAACCACCATACCGTATGAAAAATGATGATAGTGGTCTGCCTCCTCGGTGTAGCCGAGCGCGCGCAGAGCTTCAATTACGTTGTTCTGGGCATCGCTCTGGCGAACATCAATCAC
>DATDGH010000512.1:0-6582 GCA_036522215.1 Candidatus Angelobacter sp.
AGACTTCCCGCTTGACCAGGATGTACTGTCCGTTGGCAGCAACCAACGGATCTTCGCGGTCATTGACCCGGTCAGGCGGAAAGCTTCGCGCCAGCTCGGCAAATATCACCGGCATGAGCGCCTGTTCACTCCAACTGACGACTTCCTGCTCGGGTGAGTAGGAGAGCAGGTTCACCGCGCGATCCTCCGCCTCTCTGACCGCTCCCGCGAGCGATCCGGGATGGTGAAAAGTATCAGCATCCGTAAACAGGAGCCACTCTGCACTTGCCCCGGATGCGCCGCAGATTAAAGCATTGCACTTTCCTGTCGCTCCGTTTTCGGCTTGTGTGGCGCTGATCACGCGGACGCCGGCAAATGATTCAGCGACGCATCGCGTTTGGTCGCTGGAATCATCGTCCACCACCGTCAACTGGAACTTGATTCCCTGCTGATGGACCAACGAGTCCAGGCACCGCTCGATGCAGTCCTGCTCGTTCCGCGCAGGCACAATGATGTGCACATCTGGCTGGTGTAGTGTCAATCCCATAGAAAACTGATTTATTATACTGAGGTTGTGAGAGTCCTGAGTTCCGCGATTCTGTCGTTGTGTCTGCTCTGCGCTGGCTGCCATAGCGGCCCACAACCGCGCTGGATCGGTACAGCCGCCCCGGATTTTACCGTTCGCGACTCCGAACGCACGGTGTCTCTGCATCAGTTCAAGGGGAAACCCATTATCTTAAATTTCTGGGCCTCCTATTGTGTGCCCTGCATTCGGGAAATGCCCTCGCTTACGCAGTTGCAACAGGAAATGGGGCCCAGGATTACCGTGCTTGCGGTGAGCGTAGACGAAACCGAAGCTCCGTATCGCAAGTTCCTGCGCGATCACAACATCCGTCTCTTGACGGTGTGGGACCCTGAGAAGAAGAGCAGCGAGCTCTATGGTACCGTCATGTACCCCGAAACATACATCATCGACTCTTCCGGAATGGTGCGGCGCAAAATTGTCGGCCAGGAAGATTTCACCAGCCCTGCCTTTATCGAGTATCTGAATAAGCTCTAGCCAAAGACTCTTTAGACTTTGCTTTGCCTCTCTTGGTGTTGGGTTGATCTTGGTGTTGGTTTTGATTTTGCTAATTACTAAATACTAATTACTAATTGCTGCTCTCATGCGCCTTGCCATCGTCTCAGATATTCACGGCAATCGCACCGCTCTGGCAGCGGTGCTGGCTGATCTTGAGCAGGTGTCTCCCGATTTGATCATCCATGGTGGCGACCTGGCGGCAAGCGGCTCCCATGATGCTGAAGTCATCGATCAGATTCGTTCCCTGGGATGGCCAGGAGTCGTGGGAAACACTGACGAGATGCTGTGGGCGCCCCAGCCTCTTGCTGAACTGGCTGCCAAGAACCCGAAACTTAAACCTCTAGTTTCCATGTTACAGGGAATGATCCCTGTAATGCGGGCGTCCCTGGGTGAGGAACGAGTGCAATGGCTCAGGTCTCTTCCCCTGCGCTACGCTAACCAGTTTGTAACTGTGGTTCACGCCAGCCCGGACGATTGCTGGAAGTCGCCCATGCCGGAGGCGACTGATGAAGAACTGGAGTCGGTCTATGGTCCGCTGAATGCGCCAACCGTTGTGTATGGACACATCCATCGTCCTTATATCAGGCAGCTCAAAGCATTCACGGTAGCGAACTCCGGCAGTGTAAGCCTCGCTTACGATGGCGACCCGCGAGCCAAGTATCTGCTGATGGACGAGCAAGACATCACCATCCGCCGCGTCGAGTACGATATTGAGAACGCGGTTCAAGATCTCAGGAACTCCGGACTTCCTTATGCAGACTGGCTTATCCGTGTGCTCCGCGCGGGACGCTATTGCCCGCCGGAATAACTCTATGTGACTTAGTCCTGTCGCAACGCAGCCATCGGCTCGATCCTGGCTGCACGCTGCGCCGGAAACCAACAGGCAACCGCAGCAGTGAACGAGACCAGGCTAACCCCAATCGCAATATAGGTGACGCTTCCCGATTCAAGTCCTGCCAGCATCCCGCGAACCATCCGGAGCAGCAACATAGTGAAACCCAGCCCAATCCCGAGCCCCGTGGCGGCGGCAAAAAAACCCTGGCGAAAGATCAAGCCCAGAACATTGCTGCGGGTCGCCCCCAGCGCCATCCGCAGCCCGATCTCCTGGGTTCGGCGTGAGGTGAGGTAAGAACTGACTCCATAAACACCGGCCACGGACATCATCAGCGCGAGGAAACCGGTTACGGCGAGCAGGCTCATAATGAAGCGCCGGTCGGCCAACGAATCAGCAATGAGCGTTCGCAGAGTCGCGCTGAACGCGAGTCGGATGTCTTGCAGGATTGACATTTCAGCCTCCAAGCTCCCGGTCAAATCGGTTGGTAAGCTCTATTTGGATGCACCTGTTCTTTGAGGCAAATACTTCTTGTTGATCTTGGCCACCACCACATAATTCGGATCAACCATCTCGTTCAGATGAATCTCCGCCACCCCGGAGAGCAGCTCGTAGGCGTCCATCTCAGAAAGCCCGTAATCAATGTGGATCCAGCTCACCAGTTCAGTGAAGGCAATCCTCAGCGCATCATCCAGCGGCCGGTAAGCGCCAACCGTCATGATGTAGTTATCGTTTTCAAAACGCGGCCAGTTGATCTTTCTCCCTTTGATCACGTGTACCTGCATCCGGCTCCGCAGGGGCACTTCGATGGCTGTTCCCGCAACCTCACCATCGCCCATGGCGGCATGTCCATCGCCTACGAAGAACATCGCGCCCGTGACGTTCACGGGAAAATATACGGTGTTGCCTACGCTGGCTTCGGGTGAATCCATATTTCCGCCGAACTCCGCTGGAACGATGGAACTGCGCGCCTCGCCGCCGGCAGGTGCAACCCCGATGCAGCCAAAAAATGGATGCAGTGGAATCTGTACGCTGAAGTTGGAATCCAGCGCCTTGAACGTGGCCATATTACTGCGATGATCAATAGGATAAAACCAGATCTTCTCCGGAATCGGCGGATTCAACATAGGCGTGTATCCCGTGCTGTTGATGGCGCCAAAGCCGGGGGCCAACGCCCCAACTCCCTGGTCGCTATCCACCTTGAGATCAAGAATCTTTACTGCCAGCGTGTCTCCCGGCTCCGCCCCTTCAATGAAAAACGGCCCGCTCAGCGGATTGTCGCCGGTGGACATGCTGAGCGTGTCACCCGGTTTTTTGATGGCGTTACCGAAGCAGTCCACCGTGTTGGTTTCCAGGATGTCGCCCGACTTCAATCGCGCTACGGGGGGATACGATCCGGCAAAGGTGTATTTAAGTTCGCTGGGCTTGACCTGGTAACGCACGACCCGCGGCTGATCACCCTGACCTTGGGCGTAGATGACGGAAGCAAATAAGAAGACAGTCAGCAGACATTTCATGAGTGGTTTCCTTCGAACGCAGGATTATAACGTCTGATTTGCTTTTGACTCTCAATTACCAACTTACCCAATTACGCAATTACCAAATTCTGGTGAAAACCATACTGGCTGCACTGAAACAAAAACAAAGCGGTCGTAACCATTCGCATGACGACCTCAGCCGTTCCGCTCTGCCCGGAACCGGATAATCCTGCGGCGGTCTCGTTTGCTGGGTCTGCCTTCCGGCGCCGGATTGAAAACCTTCATGGCTTTTCGCTCCTCCGCTATCTTCGCTCGCAATTCCCTGCTCGCCTCCGTTTCGCGGTAGAAAGTCTGCGCCACCGACGCCGGACCGCGCACCACACTCAGCAGCAGGACTTCCACTTCAAATTCCTGATGGTCAGTTTTGATCTGCACCATATCACCCACTCGGACTTCGCGGGCGGCCTTGGCTGGTTGATGGTTGGACTGGATTCTTCCCAGCTCACAAGCTCGCGCCGCTAAAGCTCGTGTCTTGAAAAATCTGGCAGCCCACAGCCACTTGTCGATGCGTACACCGGTCATCTTGTTTCCATTGAAGATTGGATTTTACAACGCATCAGCTCCGGGCTTAGGGGAGATACTGGCTCGAAATTATGCGCTTGCACTTTGCGAATTGGTTTTGTAGGATTGGATTTTCACAGAGTACATGTCTATGCGTTTCCCTAGCTAACCCGCCCTGCACCAGCGAAGTCACAAATTTTTTGAGGCTTCGCACCCCTCTCGCCTCTTCATTTTGAATCGGAGAAACGCACTTGAGTTCACCTGTAGCTTCTGCTCCCATCGAGCCCACTGATCTCTCGCCTCAGAACCAGCCGCCTGAAACCTGGTTCACTTTGGTCAAAGAGGCCATCTTAGGCTCTAAGAAGGACTTCACCGCCATTTCCATGGATCGGGCGATCTTTTTATTGGCCGTCCCCATGGTTCTGGAAATGGCCATGGAAGCCCTCTTTGCTATCGTGGATACCTTTTTTGTCGCGCATCTCGGCGCCGATGCTACGGCCACTGTGGGTATTACCGAAGGTATGCTGACCATGGTATTTGCCGTCGCAGTCGGCATGAGCATGGGCACTACTGCCGTAGTTGCGCGCCGTACCGGCGAAAAAGATGGACCAGGCGCCGCGCAAGCTGCGGTGCAATCCATCATCCTTGGTATCGGGATTTCAGCTTTGATCTTTGCCCTGTGCTTTCCCTTTGCGCCCAGGATGCTGGCGTTGATGGGCGCAACTCCCGGCATTCTCCGCGTGGGATCCACTTACAGCCGCATCATGCTGAGCGGATCGGGTGTCATTCTCATGCTTTTCCTGATCAATGCCATCTTCCGTGGCGCCGGCGATGCAGCGGTAGCCATGCGCGTGCTCTGGCTGGCCAACTTCATCAATCTCTGTCTCGATCCTTGCCTGATCCTGGGCCTGGGTCCGTTCCCGCGCCTGGGAGTCACCGGCGCTGCCGTCTCCACCACCACCGGACGCAGTATTGGCATTCTGTTCCAGCTTTACATTCTGTGGAGAGGACGTGGGCGAATTGAGATTCGCCGTCAACATCTGCGGCTTAATTTCAAGGTCATGCGCAACATTCTGCGCGTGGCCGGCAATGGCATCCTGCAGTTCATGATTGCCACAGCCAGTTGGGTATTGATGGTCCGGCTGATTCAGTCATTTGGAAGTGCCGCCACCGCCGGCTATACCGTCGCCATTCGCATCGTCTACTTCTCGATTTTGCCTTCCTGGGGATTAGGCTCAGCTGCGGCCACCCTGGTTGGCCAGAACCTGGGCGCCAAACAACCGGACAGGGCCGAGCATGCGGTCTGGCGTGCAGGTTTTTTCAATATGTTTTTTCTGGGAGGGATCTCGCTGTTGTTTCTGTTGCTGGCTCCTCACCTCGTCGGAATCTTCAGCCATGATCCCGAGGTCATCAGGGTTGGCGCTACCTGCCTGCGCATCATCAGCCTCTGTTACGCCCTTTATGCCTACGGCATGGTCGTTGTGCAGGCATTTAACGGTGCTGGGGACACATTTACGCCTACAATGATCAACTTGGTCTGTTTCTGGATCATCCAGCTTCCGCTGGCCTATTGGCTGTCGCGCCGCCTGCAATTCGGCGTCAATGGAGTGTTCTGGGCGATGTTCGCTATGGAGATATTGCTGTCGCTTACCTCCATCTACGTCTTCCGGCTCGGGCGATGGAAGCGGAAAGCGGTCTAAGGAACCGCCGCTCTGCCCCCGGCCGCGAAAAGGGAGCAGATGTGGCAAGCTATCCAGTTTTGCGGGTGTCCTCTGCCTCTTCCTGCCTATGGAATGTGTAGAGTTGAACGCGAGCTGGAGGTTTCCTGGCCCATTTGACTCGCTCGACCTTTTCCATTACAGAAGCAGCTACCACAGCCAGCAGCATCGCCAACGCTGTAACCGACAACACAATCAAGAATCGGTGAGGAGATGATTTTTCTTCCGGTGCCACAGCTCTGTCTAAGAGATGAACGCTTGGCTGGACCATCAAGTCGGTTCGCGTCACATTGAGTTTGGCTGCTTCCATCTGCTGTGTCAGTAGTCGGAACAAATCCTCGCGGAACTTTACCTCACGCAGCTTGCGTTCGTATTCCAAACTTGCTCCAGGTATCTGCCCCAGGGTCACACTCGCGCCGGACCGCCCGCCATCACCTGTTTCCAACTTGCTTTCTTGATCGCGCAACGCGGCAAGCTGCTGCGTTGCGCGCGCCAGCGCGGGGTTTTCCTGCGCTGCAAAAGAACGCATCCATTGCACCACCACTTCCTGTGCCGCTACACGCGCCCGCATGGCAGCCGCAGCCTCAATCAAGCCCGTTGTCTGCGGATCAAAAAGCACCAGACCAGTCTTCTCCTGGGTTTTCCTGAGTGCTTGTTCTGCATTCGCGAACTGGAGACCGGCCGCCTTCACCTGGTTTGCTAAAAACTCCTCTCGTTTGCGCTCTGGGTCCACGGCCAACTCTCTCGTCAGCGCTTCAAATTCTTCCACATAGCCGTTCGCCAGATCAGCCGCCCGTTGCGGACTGCGATCATCGACTGAAATGGAGATCACACCATCCTTCCCCACGTTTATTTCTGTCCGGCCGGCCAATGTCTGGCGAGCGCCTATTCGCAACTTCGCACCGTAGATCCCCATCAAAGAAAAACGATCGA
>DATDGH010000513.1:0-21235 GCA_036522215.1 Candidatus Angelobacter sp.
GGCAGCAGCACCATCTCGACCACAGTCAGCGGTGGCTTTAATGCAGCCGTTGCCTTGTCTGCATCCGGTCTGCCTTCTGGAGTGACGGCGAATTTCAACCCGACCTCCATCGCAGCCCCTGGCAATGGCAGCTCGACTCTGACCTTTACGGCGACCAGCACAGCCACGACTGGTACATCGAACGTTACTGTGACAGCGACCGGAGGCGGTGTGACGCACCTTGCGACCATATCTCTGACGATCGTTGCGTCTGGCGGAGGTGGAGGAACCACGCAGATACTCGGTAATCCGGGCTTCGAAAACGGATCTGCAAATCCTGCTCCCTGGACTGTGACCACGACCCAATCAACCAACAGGATCATTAACAACACCGGCGCAGAACCACCGCACTCCGGCACCTGGGACGCTTGGCTGGATGGTCATGGATCCACGACGACGGACTCGGTCCTGCAGCAGGTATCCATACCGTCCAATGCGACAGCGGCCCAGCTAAGTTTCTGGCTCCACATTGATACGGCCGAAACGAGTACTACCAGGGCTTTTGACACTCTGTCGGTGCAGGTGAGGAATACCTCAGGCGCCGTGCTTTCAACGCTGGCAACATTCTCCAATTTGAACCACGCCAACGGTTACCAGCAGCATAGCTTTGATCTGACGTCATTCAAGGGCCAGACCATCCAGATATTCCTGCAAGGGAAAGAAGATTTCACATTGCAGACCTCGTTTGTGGTGGATGATTTCGCCTTGAACGTGACCACTGGCGGAACAGAGTTGATCGGGAATGGCGGCTTTGAGAACGGCGCATCGAACCCCAGCCCGTGGGTCCTGACTTCCACGCATACACCGCTGGAGATCATTAATAGTTCCAGCCTGGAACCGCCGCATTCAGGCACGTTCGACGCCTGGCTGGATGGTTTTGGCACCACGAATACTGACACTGTGATGCAGCAAGTCACCATTCCCGCTGCTGCGACCAAAGCCACGTTGAGCTTTTGGCTGCACGTTGATACGGCTGAGACCAGCACGACCAGGGCGTTTGATACTTTGACGGTACAGGTGCGAGACGCTTCGGGTAATGTCTTGTCAACTCTGGCAACGTTCTCCAACCTGAACGCAGCGACCGGCTACCAGCAACATACTTTTGATCTGACTTCATTCAAAGGCCAGACCATCCAGATTCTCTTCAATGGCACTGAGGATTTCGAATTCCAGACGTCATTTGTGCTGGACGATGTTTCACTGCAGACCCAATAGGAGGACCGTACCAGGAAACTCGGCGCAGAAGACGATATGAATGGTTTTACCGCTCTCCTTCGTCCTCGTCTTTTTGTGCTGCGGAGTGTTTGCTGATCCAGTGATTGATAGCCAGTTCTATTTCTTTCTTTTGTGTCGCGGTGAGTGAAGGAGAGAGCTGATCTGCCTGGGTCTGCCCCTCGGTCAATCCAAAACGGGCGGCAACCCGGAACCAGCGGAAGGCTGTGCTTATGTTGGGCCCGCAGGTTGTACGATAAAGAACACCCAGCGCATACATCGCCTGCGGCTCTCCGTTCTCAGCGGCCTTTTTGTACCAGGCTAACGCGCTGGTGCAGGTCTCCCGTTTATCCTGAGCGTAGAGTTGGGCTAAGCGAAGCTGCGCCGGTGACAAGTTCTGCCTGGCGGCCTTCAGAAACCAGAGTTTTGCCTCAGCGACATTTTCCCGTTCCAGGGCTTCTGCCAGATGCAGTTGTGCCTGGGGTTCGCCTTGCTCCGCGGCTTTCCGGTTCCACACGGCGGCAGCACTGGAATCCGGCTGTACGCCCAGGCCGCGCTCGTAGATAAAAGCCAAATCACGTTGGGCGCTGGCGTTACCCTGCTGCGCGGCCTTCTTTTCCCAAAGCAGAGCTTGCCGGTAGTCGGCGGGAATTCCACGTCCATAGAGGTAGATTCGTCCCAGTTCTCGCTGGGCCGGCGCATATTCTTGTTCCGCAGCCAGTGTGAGCCAGTGGATCGTCTCTGCCCGGCTGGGCTTTACATTGCGTCCGAGTTCGTAGCACGAGGCTAATCTGGTTTGGGATTCTGAATCATTCTGCTTTGCCTTTTTCTGAATCACGGCGAAGCTGCCGGGACTCCTGGGACAGACTTGTTCCTCTCTTTCGCCGCCGAAAGCAAACAGAGAGCAGCAGAGAATCACTTGCCAGAGAAGTGATCTCCATAGCGCTGATTGAGTTTTCCCGATCATTGACTTTGGAACTGTAAAGGCAGAGTTGGAAAGCCAATATTAATTTGTTGTTAAAGCGTTTTTCCTTTTTTTCTGTTGCCGTTCAGACCACGAGACCCGGGATTCTCTCATTTGCGTCGCGCTGTCGGTTGCGGCTGCGCTGATGCAGCCCGACGATCGGCCACGGTGAACACCATCTGCCTGTGCGGCACATCGGCATCAATAACCGCGTGGTCGCCGTGTTTGATCTCGCCTTCCAATATTTTTAGAGCCAGCGGGTCCTGAATCAGGCGCTGAATCGCACGCTTCAGCGGACGGGCGCCGTAGGCGCGATCATAGCCTTCCAGGAACAACAGCTCTTTGGCCTGAGTAGTAAGCTCGATGGTAATCTTGCGGTCCGCCAGCAGTTTGCGCAGATCGTCCAGCCGCAGCTCGATGATGCGCGTAAGCTGCGCTTCGCCCAGTGGGCTGAACACGATGATGTCGTCCACGCGGTTGAGAAACTCCGGACGGAAGTGTTGTCTCATGGCCTCCAGAACGTGCTCCGTAGCCTCCGCAAAAGCTTCAGGCGTGCTGACGCCTTCAGCCTGCAAGTAACTGGCGCCGATGTTGGAGGTCATGATGATCACGGTGTTTTTGAAATCTACGGTGCGCCCCTTGGAATCTGTCAGGCGGCCGTCGTCCAGAATTTGCAACAAAATGTTGAAGACGTCCGGGTGCGCTTTCTCGATTTCATCAAAGAGAATCACCGCGTACGGACGCCGCCGAACAGCTTCGGTCAGCTGGCCGCCCTCATCGTAGCCGACGTATCCCGGGGGAGCACCGATCAGCCGCGCTACTGCATGCTTCTCCATGTACTCAGACATATCAATGCGGATCATGGAGTGTTCATCGTCAAACAGGAACTCGGCCAGGGCGCGTGCCAGCTCCGTTTTGCCTACGCCAGTCGGACCCAGGAAGATAAAAGAGCCAATCGGTTTGTTGGGATCGCTCAGTCCCGCACGCGAACGGCGAATGGCATTTGCCACTCGCTGCAGAGCGGGGTCCTGGCCTACCACCCGCTGCCGCAAACGCTCTTCCATGCTCACCAGCTTTTTGACTTCGCCTTCCAGCATCTTGGAGACAGGAATGCCGGTCCACTTGGAGACGATTTTGGCAACGTCTTCTTCATCTACCTCTTCTTTCAACATGCGCGAGCGCTTGCTGTCTGCGCTGGCGCTGAGTTTGGCCAGCTCAGCTTCCGCCTGGCGCAATTCGCCATAACGAATGGCAGCCACGCGCTCCAGGTCGCCTTTGCGCTCTGCCTGCTGCTCTTCAGTCTTCAACTGCTCCATCCGTTCTTTGAGCTGGCGGATGCGGGTGATCTCCTCTTTTTCGGCTTTCCAGCGGACCTTGAGGGCGTTAGCTTGCTCGCGAATCTGCGCCAGTTCCCGCTCGACCACCGCCAGCCGCTCCCGCGAATTAGGATCATCTTCCTTCTTGAGCGCCTGTTTTTCGATTTCGAGCTGTGTCGCGCGGCGCTCAAGTTGGTCGATTTCCGTAGGCATGGAATCAATCTGGATGCGCAGCGAGGCCGCTGCCTCATCAATCAGGTCAATGGCCTTGTCAGGAAGAAAACGGTCAGAGATATAGCGGTGGGAAAGCGTCGCTGCGGCCACAATCGCGGAATCCTTGATGCGCACGCCGTGGTGCACCTCATACTTCTCCTTCAAACCGCGCAGGATGGAGATGGTGTCCTCGACGTTTGGCTCACCGACAAACACGATCTGGAAGCGGCGCTCCAGCGCAGCGTCTTTTTCGATGTACTTGCGGTACTCGTTCAACGTGGTTGCGCCGATGGCGCGCAGTTCACCTCGGGCCAGCGCCGGCTTGAGCATGTTGCTGGCATCAATTGCGCCCTCTGCCGCTCCCGCGCCTACCAGGGTGTGCAGCTCATCAATGAACAAAATGATCTGGCCGTTGGAATCCTCAATCTCTTTGAGTACGGCCTTCAAACGGTCTTCAAATTCACCGCGATACTTGGCGCCGGCCAGCATGGAACCCAGATCCAGAGCAACAACGCGCTTGTTCTTCAGGATCTCCGGCACGTCACCGGAGATGATCCGCTGAGCCAGTCCTTCGACGATAGCGGTCTTGCCTACGCCCGGCTCTCCGATCAGGACAGGATTGTTCTTGGTACGGCGGGAGAGCACCTGGACTACGCGGCGAATCTCTTCATCGCGGCCGATCACGGGATCAAGTTTTCCCCGGCGCGCAAGTTCAGTCAGGTCCTTCGCATAACGCTCCAACGCCTGATATTTGCCTTCCGGATTCTGGTCGGTAACCCGTTGCGAGCCGCGAACCGAGGTGAGGGCCTTCAGGATCGCATCATAGGTGGCTCCGGCTTTGGTCAAGATTTCTCCAGCCTCGCTGCGCTTGTCCTGGGCGATGGCCAGCAGCAGATGCTCCGTGGAGACATATTCGTCTTTGAATTTGTCGGCCTCTTTGAAGGCTTGATCGAGGACCTTTTGTGTAGTGTTGGAGAGATGAGGTTGCATGCCCTCGCCGGAGACTTTGGGCAGACGTTCGACGCGCTCGAGAGTGTCAGCCTCAACCGTGGCTGGATTTACGCCTAACTTGGCCAGAACGGGCGCAACAATGCCCTCTTTATCCTGCACCAGCGCGGCCAAGACATGCAGCGGAAGCAGTTCAGGGTTGCCATGCCGCGACGCGAGCTCGGTTGCCTGCTGAATTGCCTCTTGAGCTTTGATAGTGAACTTGTCCCAGCGAATTGCCATTTCTTTCTCCTGATTAGACTTGGAATCCCATTGTCCCAGAGAGTAGCAATACTACTTTCTATTATCGCCGCCGCCCTAAATCCTTTGGCGGATGCAGAGTTTCAATAAAAACGGGAGACAAACTTCATCTCCCGTGTGCTTCAAAATTTTACTTGACGCCGGCGCTCTCAGCCTTCGATTGTCTTTACGCCATTGCCGGCAGCCGTAGCGACCCTGATCTGCTTCGGCTTGGCTTCCGCCTTCTTGGCTATGGCGATGCGCAGCACGCCCTTGTCATAATGGGCCTCAACTTTTTCCGAGTCCACAATGCTGGGCAGCCGGAAGGTACGCACGAAAGAGCCGTACCGGCGCTCGATGCGATGGAAGTTCTCTTCCTTCTCTTCCTTCTCAAACTTGCGCTCGCCCTTGACCGTAAGAGTGTTGTTCTCGAGTTGAACGTCCAGGTCAGCTTCGTTGACTCCGGGGACTTCGAGTTTCAGCACCACACTGTGCTCGTCCTCGTAAACGTCCACCGGGGGAACAAAGGTCCCAGCCTGGAGCTGGTCTTTCCCTGTGCCCTCAGCGAAGTTCTCGAACAGGTTGGCCAGTTCGCGGAAAGGATCAATTCTGGTGATCATTGTCATTTCAAGTTCCTCCAATGAACTCAAGATGTCTGTTGCCTACTGCATTCGATGCAGTATTAGCATAATAGAATCATAAAATCTTAGCGTGTTATTGTCAAGTTCAAGATATAGACTATATTATTCTTATTTTCAATGGCTTACATGAGCCAGCAGCAGTTAAGAATGATGCTGTGCAAGAGTCCCTCTTTCAGCTAACGGAACAGATCAGGCATTTGAGGTAATAGGTCTCGGGGATACCCATGAGGATGGGGTGGTCGCTCGACTGCGTTCTTTTCTCCAATATACGGACGGAGCGGCGGGCATCCACAGCGGCAGAGGCGATCGCCTCAAGGAAATCGCTCTCGCTGACGTGGAAGGAACAGGAACAGGTGACCAGGATGCCGCCGGGACGCAGCATCTTGAGGGCACGCAGGTTCAACTCTTTGTAGCCGCGCATGGCCGCATCCAGATTGCGCTTGGTACGCGCAAAGGCAGGCGGGTCGAGCACAATCACGTCATATTGGCGTCCGGCGGTGGAATAATCCTTCAGCAAGTCAAACGCGTTTGCCTCCATCCATTCAATTTCTCTCTTGTTGGCAGAAGCATTGAGCTTTTCGTTCTTCTCCGCAATTTCCAGCGCTTCGCGAGAGATATCAATGGCGGTGACCTTCTCGCAGCTACGCGCCAGATGCAGAGCGAAGCCGCCTTGATAGGTGCAGACGTCCAGAGCTTCCCCCCTGGCGACGGCGACGGCAGCGGCGTAGTTTTCCCGCTGGTCCAGAAAGCCGCCGGTTTTTTGTCCAGCCAGGGCATCGTAATGGAACTGCGCGCCATTCATGGTGAAGATGGTCTGGCTACGGCTACCATGCAGTAGTCCGGATGCGAGAGCGGGAAGCTGTTCCAGTTCTCGGATGCGCTCATCCACGCGTTCGGCAATGTTTTCTGCGCCCGTCAATTCCTGCAATTTCCAGACAACGGTGGCTCGTCGCTCGGGCTGGTCCCATGCCTGGGTAAGTACCTGAATGGTGTACACGTCGTTGTAACGGTCAATGATCAGACCGGGCAGGCCGTCGGCCTCGCTGAAAACCACCCGGTAAGCATCTGAATTGCGTACGATGCGTCTGCGGTAGGCAACGGCTTCTTGCAGGCGCTCACTGATCAGCCGTAAGAGGTCATGCTCTCCGCCGAGCGCCTCGCGGGTAAGCATCCGCAGCTTGATTTGCGAGCTGCTGCTGTAGAGCGCCGAGCCCTGCAGTTTCCCGCGAGAGTCATTCACTTCCACCAATGCACCAGGCGGCACGCTGTTTTTGCCCAGCACATCGGATGCATAGATCCAGAGATGACCGGAGCGCAGCCGGCCGACGGCCCGAGGGCTGACACTGATTTTGGGAGGCGCCGAGGAATGTTCTGACATGTAGCTACACAGGATATAGGAAACCCTTACCACTGATCGCGCGGCACGAGACAGATGGCACTTGGCACTGATCCAGGCTGATAAATCGACTTGCTATTGCTGGGCGGAAGCAGTTTCGGCTGCGGGTTCGGTTTCGGTCACGGATTCAGTTTGAGTTTCGACCGGCGCTGGCTGGGCTTTTGCCTTCTTTTTTGGAGGTTCGGGGGGTGGAGGTGGGGGTTCCTTGGTTGGATCGTAGTAGAGAATCCGCCCGCAGGAATTACAGGTAATGATCTGCTCGTTCGTGCGGATATCCTCCCAGGTCTGAGGACGAAGCATGACGAAGCAGGCCAGGCACTTTTGTCCTCTGGCTTCGGCGATGGCGGACTTGCGCTGCCGCATTACGCGGTCATAGTGGGCGAGTGCGCTTTCACTGATGCCGGTACGCAGCCCATTTCGTTTTTCTGCCAGCTCAGCCAGGAGCTTTTCATCCTCAGCAGTGCGGGTGCGGGCCTCAACTTTTTCCTTTTCGACCTCAACGGTTTCGACCTTCATCTGAGCTTCGGCGGTTTTGAGCGCTTTTTCCTCGGCCTCCAGGGCAATCATCAGCTCCAGGATTTTGTCTTCGGCCCCGCTGATCTGCTTTTCCGCAAATTCAACCTCGTGCATCAAAGCCTTATATTCTTCGTTGGTCTTTACGCCGGAGGACTGCTCGCGGTACTTGACGATCTTCTGCTGAAACCCCTGGATATCGGCCTCCAGCTTGCGCCGGCCCACCTCGTTGCTCTTAATGGCCGCCTTGGCATGCTCGACAGCGGCTTTATCGTCAGCCAGCTTGCCTTCGATCGCAGCCACACGCCGGGGCAAAGCCGCGACTTCTTCGGTCAGGCGGCTAATTTCCCGGTCGGCCTTCTCCAGTTCTATCAGCTTCTCAAGATCAGAATTCATGGGAATGGAAGGTCTATATTGGATTCTAGCACGCTCAATTCCTGCCGTTGAGGTAAAGATTTTCACCATTAAATAGGTTTTTCTACCGATTGCAGAGGTGGGGTGCAATAGTTAGAGTCACTTTTATGGTGGTTGAAATAACCCGTTTGCTGCTAGGCGTCCTGATTGCGATCTTTCACCGCCCCATCGCCACCCGGATGATGCGCCGGGAACGGGCGACCGACAGTTATTTCCGCCAGCGGGGTATTTCTTTGCCGGCTCCACTCAGTGACACGACCGCCGAGAATTTATTTTTCTTCATCGGAATCTTCATCTGCTTGATCGAGGTGGGGAGAATCTGGGTTCAGCTTTAGGCAGTACTTTCCTTCCTTGAATTTCCGTAGTCCCCCGCTTTTCCGCTCTCGAGAATTTTGGCAATTGAGTAATTTCGTAATCGGGCAATTGAAGATCCCTGGAAATTCTTCTTCGCGGTGGCTCCAAGTGGTCAAAGAGATTCGGGATTGTTTCCACATCAACTCTTTGGCTTGGGTGGCGGCGGTTGCGGCCTTCGGGCAAAAAAGATCCGTGCGATGACGATCACTCCTATGCCGATCCAGCCAAGTACCTTGCCCGGAGTGTGCAAAGAAAACTGATCAGAGCGCATCATAACGATCCCGGAAACGGCCGAGATCGCGCCCACAATCGCCATAATCCAGTATGTCTTGCTTCTGCCCATATGTTCCTCTCTTCTTATTTACGACCTACAGGCGCCAAGAGCACCACCACGTGCGCAATGGCTGCATGGTCCGTGCCCATGCCCTCAGGCGTCTTAGCCTTCACGCCGACCTGGTTGGGTTGGACACCCAGAAGCTCCGCAACCCGCGACTGGATTTTCTTACTGTGAGACACCATCCTGGGCTCAGCCAGAATGAGAGTTGAGTCTACGTTGGCTACCGCGTAGCCGGCCCGGCTAACATGCCTCAGGGCCTCGTGCACAAAGATGCTTGAATCGGCATTCTTCCACTTTGGATCCGATGGTGGAAAGTAGCCGCCGATGTCGCCGGCCGCAATTGCGCCGAGCAGCGCGTCAGTCAATGCATGCAGCAGCACATCGCCATCCGAATGACCGGACAGGCCCCTGGGATGTGGGATCTCTACGCCGCCGATTTTTAGTGGAATTCCTTCTTCAAATTCGTGGGAATCCCAGCCGTAGCCTATACGCATTTTTGAGAACCTCTCAAGACCTTACCACTGATGAACACTGAGTGACTGCTTGACACTGATCTCCGCTAGTCGTGTCGGTCAATTCAGAGTGCTGGTAGTTTTGATCAATTCCCATATCAATCAGTGCTCATCAGTCCATCAGCGTCAATCAGTGATAAGGTTCACCCGGCCAGGTTCCGTCGCGTGGCCTGAGACAGCAGGAATTCTGCCATTTCCAAATCGGCCGGCGTGGTGATTTTGATGTTGCGGGCTGAGCCCATCACCACCCAGACCTCTGCCCCTAAGCGCTCGACCAGAGACGCTTCATCGGTCCCGATAAATCCGTCAGCGGCGGCGCTATCAAACGCCCTCTTGATCAACTCGTAGCGAAAGCCTTGCGGAGTCTGTGCCTGCACCACACGCTCCCGAGGAATGGTGGAGGTAATGATGGCGCCTTCAGCCGCGCGTTCTACCTGCTTGATGGTGTCTACGGCTGGTAATCCGGCGATGGCAGCGCCGTGTTTTTCCACCTCGCGAACTACGTTGCCGATAATTTCGTCGTCCACAAACGGACGAACGGCGTCGTGCACCAGCACAACATCGTCTTCCGCGGCATGCAGGCTGGCCAGCGCGTTTGCTACTGATTCCTGCCGGTGCTCGCCTCCTGCAACGATAGTGACTTTGGGCGCAAGCTTTTCTTTTTCCAGTTGCTGGCTGAACCGGTCCATCTCGTTCTTGCGCAGGGCAACAGTAATGTGGTTCACCTGCTGGTTGCGGGCAAACACGCGCAAGGTATGGATCAGAATGGGCGTGCCGTTGATTTCGAAGAACTGCTTGGAAGGCTGCGACACTTTTTTCCCGCCAGGAACCATCCGCCTCCCCAGGCCGGCCGCCGGTATGATGGCCACTACTTTCATGGTGGGGCCAAAGTATAGCAACTCACGGATAGGAAGAGGTAAAAACAAGACTTCACCATGAAAATGTAGTTCAGCACCAGGCAATCGGGTCGTCGGTGCATCGGGTCGTCGGGTCATCGGAAGAAATCAAAGGCCGACTTTTCTGCCTAAGCCTCGGTTATCACTTCTGGTGTCTGATAGTTAAAGCGGTAATATTTGAATCATGCTTGAAAAGGTGCGCAGATACATCAGGGAGCACGAGCTGATGGTTCCGGGAGATCGCGTCAGCGTGGCTGTCTCCGGAGGAGCGGATTCTGTGGCCTTGCTGCGTATGCTGTTGGAGTTAAAGCAGGAGTTGGGTGTGGTGCTGACAGTGACACATTTCAATCACCAGATTCGTGGCGGAGAGGCGGATACCGACCAGCATTTTGTCGGCAATCTGGCGCAGGAGTTCGATTTGCAGTGTTACTCCGGATCAGCGGATGCTCCGGCGTACGCGCGAAAGCACAAGCTTAGCCTGGAAACTGCGGCGCGAGAACTGCGCCATACCTGGTTCGCCCAACTTGTTCGGGAAGAAAAAACCGATAAGATCGCCACCGCCCACACCCAGGATGACCAGGCGGAAACGGTGTTGATGCGCATCTTGCGTGGGACCGGGACCCGCGGACTGGCAGGCATTTCTCCATGGCAAAGGCAAAAGTCGCTAATCCGTCCTTTGCTGGCAGTTACGCGCACGGAAATCGAAGAATACCTTTGCGTCCTGAAGCAGGCATGGCGCGAGGATTCCAGCAACCAAGACCTGCACCACGCGCGAAATCGCATTCGCCGTGAGCTGTTGCCCTGTTTGCAGCGCGACTACAATCCCGCCATCCGCCAACTCCTGGCTGACCTGGCCGAACTCGCCCGAAGCGAAGAGGAGTATTGGGAAGAAGAGATATCGCACTTGGCGACGAGGCTGATTCGGGCCGGTAAACCCAGCCGTAGTGGTCGCAGCAATAGCCGGCAACTCACGCTGGCCCTGGATTTTGCCAACATGCAAAATTTGCCCGTGGCGCTGCAAAGAAGACTGCTGCGGACGATGGGCGACAGACTGGGAGCGACGCTCGAATTCAAGCATGTACAGGAACTGCTCAACTTCGCCCACAAGCCGTCCGGAAAAGAACTGCAGTTGCCTGGAGGACTGGTGGCACAAAGGTCTCTGCGCGAGCTGCAGATCAGCCGCCGGACGGAAGGCGAAGAAGCTCACGATTATCTCTACACTCTGACGGTGCCAGGCCAGGTGGCGGTGGTGGAGCTGGGAATCATGATCCGCACCCGGGTAGTAACCGTAGGTGGTGCAGCTGAGCTTTCAGGATATAATTCCGGCCTATTGAACCGCGCCTTACTGTCACCGGAATTGACTGTGAGGAATTGGCGCGCCGGGGACAGATTTTTTCCTGCGCACACCCGATCTCCCAAGAAAGTGAAAGAACTGTTGCAGCCCGGACGACTCGGGCATGAGCTATCTGCGGCAGAACGGAGAGTCTGGCCGGTCATAGTAAGTGCGGGTGAGATAGTCTGGATGCGAGGATTTCCAACACCCCAGGCATTTGCGGCTGAGGTGGGCGAAGCTGTTTTAATTGAGGAACTTAAAGAGACCTAGCGAGGGCACATGAGCAATGTACCGTTGACCAAGGAATATTCTCGGGTATTGTTGTCAGCGGATCAAATTAGGAAACGAGTGCAGGAGATGGCCCGCCAGATTTCTGCAGACTTTCAGGGGAAAACTCTCTATGTGGTCGGCGTGCTGGAAAACGGCTTCATTTTTATGGCAGATCTGGTGCGTGAGCTGGAGGTTCAAGTAGTTTGCCAATTCGTAAAGCCTCAATTCAAGGATACCGATCCCACCACGACGGAGATCTTTTTCAGCCCTGAAGTGAACGTTGAAGGCCAGCAGGTCCTGTTGGTAGAGACGCTGGTCCAGTCGGGGATTACCAGTGAGTTTCTGATGCGAAACCTTGTCGGACGTGGAGCTGCCACGGTGAAGCTGGCGGCGCTGCTGGACAAGCAGTCTGCGCGGCGAGTTCCCCTTCAGCCAGATTACTTTGGTTTTCTGATGAATGAAAGTTTTGTCGTAGGCTATGGGTTGGGAGCTCTTCAGGTGGGCCGGAATTTGCCCTATATTGCAGCAAGAGCGCAGGCCCCTCAGGCTTAAGTCGATTTACGGAAGGAAAACATCAGCAAAAGGGTATAGAATCTTTTGGGGTTAAATTTTAGATCGTGGCCTTCCCGTCCGCATCTAATTGATAAAACTGGACCTTTTTGCGGTTCCAGTTGAGAATTCGGATGGCGTGACAGACTTTTTTCTCCCCGAAGCGTCTTTATAAACATGCCCCGCTGCCAAGGGAAGATGGCATCGGGATACAATCGTAAGTGGTAGAGGGTTTTAGGAGCTATTTTGGTGAATTCTACATTCAAAACGGTGATCCTGTGGGTAACCCTGATTGCAGTGGCCCTGGTTCTGTGGAAGATGATTTCCACCGGGGCTAATGGCAGCCAGGACAAGGAAATCAGCTATTCACAGTTCATGAACGAGGTCGACCAAGGTAAGGTTCTAAACGTCAACATTCTCGGCAACGAAGCCCATGGCGTGAGAAACGATAAAAGTCAGTTCCATCTGGTGGTGCCAACGAATGATCCGGAGATGTTCAAGGCACTCAAGGCCAAGGGCGTCGATGTGAAGCTGAAAGACAATCAGGGCACGCAATGGTCGCTGTGGCTGGTCCAGCTTTCACCTGTCATTCTATTGGGTGTCTTGTGGTTCATCATGATCCGCCAGATGCAGACCGGCGGCAACAAGGCTTTGAGTTTCGGCAAGAGCCGCGCCCGGCTGCTCTCCATGCAACAGAAGAAGGTGACGTTCAAAGATGTTGCTGGAGTAGATGAAGCCAAGGAAGAGCTGCGGGAAATTATCGAATTCCTGCGCGAAGCGCAGAAGTTCCAGAAACTCGGTGGACGCATTCCCAAAGGCGTACTGCTTGTAGGGCATCCGGGAACCGGAAAGACCTTGCTGGCGCGCGCTGTTGCCGGAGAAGCCAACGTCCCCTTTTTCAGCATCTCCGGTTCGGATTTTGTGGAGATGTTTGTGGGTGTGGGCGCCAGCCGCGTCCGCGACCTGTTTGAGCAAGGAAAGAAAAACGCGCCTTGCATCATCTTCATTGACGAAATTGATGCTGTGGGGCGCCATCGCGGCGCTGGGCTCGGCGGCGGGCACGACGAGCGCGAACAGACCTTAAATCAATTGTTGGTGGAGATGGATGGCTTCGAATCGAACGAGGGCGTGATCCTGATTGCAGCCACCAACCGTCCTGATGTGCTGGATCCTGCGTTGCTGCGTCCTGGCCGGTTCGACCGCCGGGTCGTGGTGCCGCTGCCGGATGTTCGCGGTCGCGAAGAGATTCTGCGTGTGCATACCCGCAAGATTCCCCTGGCCGATGATGTTGATCTTTCAGTCCTGGCCCGTGGGACTCCGGGCTTTTCCGGCGCGGAACTCTCCAACATGGTCAACGAAGCTGCTTTAAATGCCGCTCGCAATAACCGCAAGGCCGTACTCATGTACGACTTTGAGCTGGCCAAGGACAAAGTCCTGATGGGCGCCGAGCGCAAGAGCATGCTGCTGACGGAAGAGGAGAAGAAGGTCACGGCATACCACGAAGCGGGACATGCTTTGGTGGCAGCCCTGATGCCGAGCTCCGACCCGCTGCATAAGGTAACCATCATTCCCAGAGGCATGGCTTTGGGCGTAACCATGCAGCTTCCGGAAACCGACAAGCACAATTACACCCGGGAGTATCTGACCACGCGGATTGCGGTGAGTATGGGCGGACGTCTGGCAGAAGAGATTTTCCTGAACCAGATTTCTACCGGCGCAGGCAACGACATTGAGCAGGCCACCGAAATGGCCCGCAAGATGGTTTGTGAGTGGGGCATGAGTGGTCTGGGCCCGCTGGCTTTTGGCAAGAAGGAAGAGCAGATATTCCTGGGCCGGGAGCTGGCACAGCATCGGGACTTCAGCGAAGAAACTGCGCGCCAGATTGATGCCGAAGTCAGGCGATTTGTGAACGACGGCTATGACAATGCCAAGCGGCTGATCGAAGAGAACAAAGATACCGTTGTTCGGATCGCCGCGGCGCTGCTGGAGCGTGAAGTGCTGGACGCTGCCGAGCTGAAGCTGATTATGGAAGGAAAGCCGCTTCCGGCACGGGTCGCACCGCAAAAACCTGGCGAGGACGGTGTGCAGCAGGTGCTCAAACCCGAGCCTGGTCGCACTCCAAGCATTGCGCCGGGCAAGCCTTCACCGGCCTAACCATTCCAGAACACTCCTTCAAGGGCAGCTTCGGCTGCCCTTTACTTTGCACCAAAGTCACGCGGCCGCTCTGGATTCCTGTTGAATCCGAAGGCCGCTCCATGTAAATTTCTGTTCAACATCCTGCCCTTTTTACGTTTCGGCCCTCCGGGAGGCAAGTAATTATGGCGTCACCCACTGTGGGGACGAGCGCAACATCTGCGCCGATTAGCGCAGCCATCTTCCAGCAGGACCGTTTCCTGGCGAGGCAGAGGATCTTCACCCTTACACCCCAGTTTTATTTCTATGATCTGATGGGAAACACACTGGCCTTCCTGCGAAAAAAAGTGTTTACCTGGAAGGATGAGATCCGCATTTTCACTGATCAAACCCAGTCGATGGAGCTGCTCTACATCAAGGCTCGAAAGATCATTGATTGGGGCACAGCTTTTGATGTTACCGATTCTATCAACCGCCAGAAAGTTGGCGTATTGCAGCGCCAAGCCTGGAAATCACTGGTGCGCAAACAGTGGACCATCATGGACGCCACTGATCAGGAGATCGGCAGAATCCAGGAGGATTCTGTGTTTCTGGCGACGGTGCGCCGATATCTCACCAACATCATCCCCCAGAGTTACACCTTTGAGGTCCACGGGCAGCAGGTGGGTACGGCTACTCAGAACTGGAATTTTTTCGCGCCCAAGATGGAGGTCGACTTCTCCGGCGATCCAGGGCGGATGCTGGATCGCAGACTGGCCGCAGCCGCCGTTGTCCTGCTTATGGCTGTGGAAGGACGACAGGGAGCGTACGATTAAGAGCCATTGGCAACAAAAGCTTACCCCTGATTGAACTGATTCTTACTGATCCTTTTCTGAGAGTTCATGCGTTAAATCAGTGCTATCAGCGTCATCAGTGGTAAGGTTCTTTCAGGCAATCCTGATCAACGGCTTTTCTTGGGGGAAGACTTCTCCGATTTCGACTGCGGGAACATTCACGGCCTTCAGAGCTGCAAGCATAGGCGCGGCATCTTCACGGGCAACTGATAGCAGCAGTCCCCCGGCCGTTTGTGGATCGAAGAGGATGGTCTTGATCTCCTCTGTAATTCCTGGCCCATATCCCACCAGACACTCGGCAAATTCGCGGTTGGCCTTCAATCCGCCAGGGATGAAGCCTGCGCGGACACATTCCAACGCTCCCTCAAGCACAGGAATACGATCAGCGTAGAGATGAATGCTAACGCCGCTACCCAGAGCCATCTCCCGCGCGTGGCCGACGAGGCCGAAGCCGGTGATGTCTGTGGCCGAATGCACGTGAAACCGTCCGCTGGAGGCAAGGTCGGCTGCTGCGCGATTCAGGGTAGTCATGGCCCGAGAGGCACTCTCAATCCATGCAGGCTCGGCTTCACCCTTCTTGATAGCGGTGGAGATTATGCCGGTGCCCAGAGGCTTGGTGAGGAGCAGCGCATCGAGAATCTGGGCGTTGGCATTGGTGAGAACGCGGTCGGGATGGATGGAGCCGGTAACCGCGTATCCGAATTTGATTTCAGGATCGCGAACGCTGTGTCCGCCGATGACTGTGCAATTGGCTTCTATCATCTTTGACAGGCCGCCGGAAAGAATCTGCTCCAGGATGCTGATGTCCTCCTTTTCCGGAAAGCAGACGATGGCCAGCGCGCTCAGCGGCTTGCCCCCCATGGCGTAGACGTCACTCAGCGAGTTGGTAGCCGCTATCTGGCCGAAGGTAAATGGGTCGTCCACGATGGGCGTAAAGAAATCCACGGTCTGGACCAGCGCCTGCTCACGGGAAATTCGATACACTCCGGCGTCGTCGGCTTTATCAAAGCCAACCAGCACGTTGGCGTCATTTTGCCGGGCTAATTTCCCAAGCACCGCGTCCAGCACCGCTGGACTCAGCTTGCTCGCTCAACCTGCGGCTTTTACCTGTTCCGTGAGGCGGACTGTTTTCGTAGACATGAGAACAATTCTAAAGCACCGGCAAGAAACACGCGGATCGCTCGGGATCTACGGCATCTCCAATTACATGAGATGGATTGTTAGTTGGCGCTTACTCTTACGACTTTCACGTCCGGTATCTGGCCATTCCAGTCTGCGCTGATGTGTTCCTTGGTGAGACGGAACTCCCGGGATTGACCGGAGCCAAGGGGAGCGCGGTCCATGGGACCATAGTCACGAATCGGCGTATCCGGCTGCAAGACCATGACCGGCAACACTGGATTGTCCACTACCTCGCCCAGTGAATTCTTAAAGGTAACCTGAACGCTGGCTGCGGTAACTCTTTTGTCGCCGGTATTTGTGATTGTTCCATCAATGTAGGTGACCGATCCTCCGGCAAAATTTTGAGCGGTCGCCATATGGAGATTCGAGATCTCGAGCTTGGCGGCGTAAGGATCAGGATGGCTGGGGCTCACTTTGTTGCGGGTAAGAATTACGATGAGAGTGACCGCCACAATGACCAGGACCGCGCCTACAATCATCGGCGTCCAGTTTGTGCCGCTATCCTGTGCGCCTCCGGGAGAAACCAATGGCTCTTCCGTTGGCGGTTTCTGCTCGGCGTCGCCCATGGGTCCAGATTCTACTACTGGCATGAAGTTCCCCAAGAATATTAGACGCTCTGTGCCGCGCGCGAGTTCCCTGCCAATGCTTCAGGCGCCCAACTGCGTTGCCAGTTCGGTAAAGTCCTGGGCAATGTAGTCCCAGTCAGCTTCAGCGGCAAAATCAGCCGCTTGCCGCGGACCATACTCTGCAGGCCGGGCTACAAATGCGGTCTTGAAACCGCATTGGCGCGCCGCCTTGAGGTCGGAATTATGAGCTGCCACCAGCATCACCTCTTGTGGCGGCGAGTCAAGCAACGCGGCAGCTCCTAGGTAGACCTCGGGATCTGGCTTGTAATGGCGGAACACATCAGCGGAGAGAATAGTGTCCCAGGGGAGATGCGCATACTTTGCCATGTCAGCAAGCAGGCGCAAGCCGCCGTTGGACAGCGTCGCGATGATGAATTTCTGCTTGAGACGCGTCAGGCCGGCAACTGTATCCGGCCAGGGATCCAGAAAGTGCCAGCCCTGGACCAGAGTTCGCTTCTGCGAATCAGTCAGACCGGCAAGCTGGTATCGCGGTAGGAGCTGCTCCAGCGCTTCTCGATGTAGATCGTCCAGGTAAGTCCACCTGCGTTTCCCCGAACGAACTTCATTCATAAGCGGCTGGTACTGGCCGCGCCAGTCATCCACCAGACCGGACCAATTCGCGACCAGCGCGTTGTCGCGGCCGAATTGCTCGAAGCGGCGAATCAAACTGGTCCGCCAATCGACAACCGTGCCAAAGACGTCGAAAACAAGTGCCTGAATCAATTATGCTCATTCACCGGCAATGGTCATGCCGTCAATTCGCAAGGTAGGAGAGGCCACCGCCGATCGAAACTCCAAGTCACTACCGATTTCCACGATGTTGTTGAGCATCTCTTTAAGATTTCCGGCTACGGTGATCTCTTCAACAGGGTAAGCGAGCTCACCGTTCTCAATCCAGATTCCGGTGACTCCTCGGGAGTAGTCGCCCGTCACAAGATTTACGCCAAATCCCAGCAAATCAACGACATACAAACCCTGCTTGACGTCTGCAATGATCTGTTGCGCACTCCGCCTGCCTTTTTCCAGAAAGAAATTGCCGTACCCGATTCCGGGGTTGCCGGCGAGCGAACGAGCTGCGCTCCCTGTGGTTTGCAGTCCCAGCTTTCGAGCAGTGTAAGTGTTCAGCAGGTAGGATTTCAGAACGCCTTTCTCAATGACAATAGTGCGGCGGCTGGGCACGCCTTCACCGTCGAACGGAGAGCTGCCAAACCCTCCGGGAATGGTACCGTCATCTATGACCGTAACATTCGCGGATGCGACCTTCTCTCCCAGCTTGCCCTCCAGAAACGATGACTGGCGGTAGATGGCATCGCCGTTTACTGCGTCAAAGATCGTCTCCAGCAGAGAGCGGGCGGTATCAGACTCGAACACAACCGGCACCTTGGTGGAGGCGATCTTGCGTGCGCCCAGGCGGCGCAGGGTCCGCCGCGCTGCCTCTCGGCCTACGGATTCCGGAGAATCCAACCGGGCTAGAGTGCGGGCGGATGAATACCAGTAATCTCTCTGCATCGCCCCATTTTCAGCCTGGGCAATGGGAATGGCGGCGACAGAGCAACCAGACCGCTGATAATCTCCCACGAATCCCAGAGAATTCGCCAATACCTTGTGGCCGGTCGACGCGTCAAATGATCCGCCATCAGAGTTCTTGATGCGCGGATCAAAGCTCAGCGCGGCAGTCTCTGCGCGCCGCGCATGGTCGATCCGCTGTTCGGGCGGAAGCGAATAAACATCCTCATAATAGAGATTCAGGTCTCCGGGCAGGGAGCCTAATTGCGAAGGGTCGGGCAATCCCGCATAAGGATCTTCGGAAGTAACCTGGGCCAGGTCCAGGGCGCCCTTGACCAGCCGCTCAATGCCATCCTGGCTGAAGTCACTGGAGTACGTGCTCGCTGCGCGCTTGCCCAGAAAGACGCGCAAGCCCACGGCGCGCGATCCTGCTTCCTTGAGAGTTTCAACTTTTCCCAGGCGCACCAGCGTAGAGAATTCTGTCCCTTCACGGGCAATGGCTTCGGCGGCAGTGGCTCCAGCCTTCATGGCCCGCGACACGACGTCCGTTGCCACTTCGCGCAAGTCGGTTTCAGGTGACGCAAGAACTTCAGGAGTGGTAGACATGGGAGTTATCGCGCCGTACCGCCTACGGTCATGCTGTCCAGTTTGAGAGTAGGTATGCCGACGCCTACAGGAACAGACTGACCATCCTTGCCGCAGGTGCCCACGCCTTCGTCGAGGTGAAGGTCGTTGCCGACCATGGAAACTCTGGTCAAAGCGTCCGGGCCGTTGCCGATCAGCGTGCAGTTTTTCAGTGGCGCAGTGATCTGGCCGCCTTCAATCAGATAAGCCTCCGAGGTGGAGAAGACAAACTTTCCGTTGGTGATGTCTACCTGGCCGCCGCCAAAATTCACCGCATACACTCCGCGCTTGACTGAGCGGATAATGTCATCAGGCGAATCATGGCCGGAAAGCATGTAAGTGTTGGTCATCCTGGGCATGGGAATATGCTCGTAACTTTCACGGCGTCCGTTACCGGTGTCCGGCATGCCCATGAGCTTGGAAGAAAGCTTGTCACTCAAGTAGCCTTTGAGGATCCCTTTTTCGATCAGCACCGTCTCCTGCGTTGGCGAACCTTCATCATCCACGTTGATGGATCCGCGTCGCGAGGGCAGCGTGCCATTATCCACAACCGTGCATTTCTCTGAAGCCACGCGTTTCCCGATCAGCCCGGAGAAAGCGGATGTGCCTTTGCGATTGAAGTCGGCTTCCAGGCCGTGGCCAATGGCTTCATGCAAGAGGATTCCCGGCCAGCCAGGTCCGAGCACTACTTCCATCTCGCCCGCTGGGGCCTCGCGTGCATCCAGTTGGATGATGGCCTGCCGTGCTGCTTCCCCGGCAAAGGCCTCAGGCGTCTTCTCAGTTTGGAAATAATCGATGCTTAAGCGGCCGCCTCCACCCGACGTGCCTTTGGAGGAACTGCTTCCTGATTTGGCTATGCATTGCACGCTCATTCGCGCCAGGGGTTGAACATCAGTGGCGAAGGTGCCATCGGAGCCTACCACCAGGATTTGCCGCAATTCGTCGGCATATCCCGCACGCACTTGCACAATACGAGGATCGTAAGCACGACCGGCGGCATCAGCGCGCATGACCAGTTGCAGCTTGGCGGCAACGTCAGCGTCAACCGATGGAGTGGAAATCTGGTAAAGCTGATGCGGACGGTTCTCCTTGAACCCCTGCACCGGCTGCTGCGCCGGCCCACGGGCAATCAAGGCGGCAGTGCGCGCCGCACGCAGGATTTTATCCGGGGCCAGATCGTCGGTATAGGCATAGCCAGTGCGGTCACCAGCCAGCACCCGCACCCCACACCCCGCAGAAATGCCCTGGGAGGCGGATTTCACAATGGATTCATCCACATTGATGGAGGTGCTGGTAAGGTATTCAAAATAAAGGTCGGCGTAATCGCCGCCCGCGGAAAGTGCCTCTCCTAGGTAGCGCTGAAGGTCAGCCGGAGTAATGCCAAACTTCTGAAAAAAAAGGTTTTGATGATCTGTCATGAATGTCTGATCTTACTTATAGGATGCTCCTATACCTCGTAAGGGAGCAATCTAACTCTATTATTGTCGCATGTTTCGGGCTGCCGATTGGTGGCAAATCTAGGGCTAAATCGCTGTGGAGATTACTCATGTGCTGGGCTCCAGGCTGTCTCTAATCCGGCAAGGCGTTGGGGGCAGGATCAATTTTGGCCAGGGCGCTATGCGAATAGCGGCATGCCCAGATTAGAATTTGCAATCCGGCGTCGCTGTACTAAATTACTCAATTACAAATTGCCCGATTACCAATGCCAATGACTCCAGACCTCCTGGCCCGTACCCTGCAACAATTCCTGGTCGAGTCTCGCCATGGAGTTGTCATCGAAGACGGCGAGATCATCTTCGACCTGCACGCTACGCGGTTCTCAATTTCTGCTGAGCGGGGCCGCTGTCTCCTGCATCTGTGGTCGATTGAGCGCAACATTGTGCGCGAGGTGCTGGATGCGGAACTGAAGAAAGATGTGTTGCGCCTTTCTGCGCGCAAATTTGCCCAGTCGCGTCCCCATGCGCTGCAAATCTGCCGCGAACGTGACCAGCGCACCGCCGGCGCAAGAAAGACCTCCCGCAGCAACTATGCGCGCCTGCTTGAGCGCACTCTGCAACGCGAATTTCGTGAGTGGACGCTCGCCAAACTTTCCACCAGCATGAACCTGGAGCGCAGCTTTTCCCCGGTCTATACTCGCGGGCTTCT
>DATDGH010000514.1:0-4645 GCA_036522215.1 Candidatus Angelobacter sp.
GGACTGAGGCGCAAGCCGCCGGAAGAATGATGATCGGAGAGCCGGATGCGGGAAACCTGCATGTCCGGTTCGATGAGGGGAAGCAGGAAACGTGCGACATCGCAACGCGCCTGTTTCCTACTCTACGAGCGCCCGCGAAAAAATTTTTGCGAAAAGCACACGAATAGTGTTCTTTCGGGCGTGGTGGGCTGAAAGGGCCGAGGCGTGAAACTGGGAAGTTTTTACACTATTGCGGTATCCAGCAGCGCTATCCCTGGGTTTGAAAGCCAAAAAGTTCGATAAGCGTCCCATTCTCCCCGCCAGAAAACCAGCCATTAGTATTTAGCAATTAGTAGTTAGCCGAACCAAGCCGAACCCAACCCGAATTCTTTCGACCCGAAACCGTAAGAGTTCGAAAGTCGTCCCGCAATCCCGCCAGATTGGTCTAGTTCACCTTTCCTAGCGCTCAAATCCGCAACAGTCGAATCAGTGCTGCAAGCAAGAGAAAACAGAATCCGCCGAAGGCCAGCTTGCCCATCAAGGTTCGGTGTTTAGGGCCGGCTAACAGGCCGATGAGGAGCGCTGCCAACCATAAGATCAGGGCAATCTTGAACATTTCCCAAAGATTATAGTCTGCACGGTGGAGCAGCCGTGACCTGTCGAATCTGCTGTTATGATCTCAGCCTGACAAATGAACGTAATGACAAAAACAATTCTCGGCGTGCTGGCGGGAGACGTGATCTTTGCCGGATCCGTGGCTCTTCTGTTTTACTTGACTCGAACTGACCCACATGCGCCGGCAAGCGCAGGATTCATCTTCTTCTGCACACTCTACGGCATCGCATTCGCCTTATTGGCGGGCTTTGTGGCTGGAACCATCAGCGGCAGAGCGGACCTGATTGCCGGCCTTCTTCTGGCTGCCATCATTGCCATTCCAGCCATCATCACTGCAATACGGCGTCCGGGAGAAGGGGCGGTCTGGTCACAAATGTTTGCTCTGGTACTGATGTCCCCGACGGCATTGTTTGGTGATTGGGTGCGCAAGAGCAGGAAGTAAGCCCGTCGGAGAATTTAGTAATTGAAAAATCAAAAGCAAAATCTCCCGATGTGAGTCGCAGAGCACCTGGTTCCCATCCGCTTTGGCAGCAACCCAACGCTATCAACTTAGTTCTAAATAGCTAGCGTGGGGACGGGGTATGCGTTTTCTTCCTCTAGGTTACGTGTTGCTTTGGCAGGCTTTGGCCGTGGGCCAGGGCACACCGCCCCCAGATCCGGCAAAACCAGTCCAGACTCAGGAAGCAGCTGAAGCAGAAGAGCAGGGTTCGCCTCCACAGGTCCCTGACAATTCCAACTTACACCGAATGAAGTTGATGATCAAAAAACGGATCAACAAGGCAATCGATGGCAAGTATTGTCCAGATTTGAAGAATTGGCAGCCGCTGACTGCCAAACAAAGATTTGAAGTGTTCCGGCAGCGCCTCTATTCGCCGCTGACATTTGCAGCAGCCGGGATTGATGCGCTCAAGGACAGCACCATCAGGAAAAGGAACCCCGAGTACGAACGTGGTTTGATGGGCTTTGGACAGGAGTACGGCGTCTATCTGGGCGTGAGCGAGACAGAGGTTTTCTTTGGACAGTTCCTGATGCCTGCGCTCCTCAAGCAGGATCCCCGGTATTTCCGCAATCCGGAGTTGCCGTTTTTCAAGCGCACGTTGTACTCGCTGAGCCGGGTGATGATCACACGCTCAGACAAGGGATACGAAACGTTCAACATAGCGCCCACACTCGCTGGAGCGGCCTCCCAGGCCCTGTCAGACCTGTATGTGCCAGGCCAGCGCCAGGGTCTGCGCCCTATCCTGGGGACTGCGGGTTTTAACCTAGTGAGAGACGCAGGTTTTAATCTGCTGCACGAATTCTGGCCCGATCTGCGCCGTAAGATCTTTCATCGATAAAATGCTTAAATTTTTAAGCCATACCGGGCTGTATTTAACGATGAGGAAGAGCTACTCTTCCTCATCGTTTTCCGGTTACTGTGCGGGGTTGGTTGCAACCTCCCGGTTGGTTGAAGGAGCGAAGTTCACCAAATTGGGATAGACCGGCGCAACTTCAAAGGACATCTTGTCCCGTATCGAGCGAAGCGCTACCGGCTTGCTCTTGAGCATCTCCACACGATCATCCCAGGGATCCATCTTGATGCGGCTGCCGAGTGGCAACGCCGGAACCTGGGCCACATTGGCGACTTCGAGCGCCGGAGCCTGCGCCAGGGCCGCCTTGCGGATGGGGCTGTTCTTCGACAAACGATTGCCGAAGTGCGGGCTTACCAGCCAGGTGAGTCCGGGTGAACGGCTTCCCAGCACGTTGAGAAACAGTCCCGCGGTGGCGAGCTTCTCTTTGTAAGGAGAGTTGGCCAGCAATTCCATTCCCTTCTGGTCGGCAGATTGTTCGTCTTTTTCGTTCTGCACCATATCAATCTGCATAAAGACGCGTTCATCCGGAAAGAGCATGCGATCGCTGAACGAATACTTTGTGTTCATGCGGTGGCCCAGAGCAATGTGGCCCAGTTCGCGGGCCAGGATCATGGCCAGAGAAGGCTCGTCGGGCAGCACGTCCAGGAGACCACGGCTGATGACAATGGTATTGCCGACGGTGAATGACTCAAGCGGAGTGGTGAGCAGCACGCGGCAGCGAACCTCGGGTTCGATGTTGAGGTTGTTGGTAATTTCCAGATTGTTGACGACGGTTTGCAGCACCTTGGACACTTCGCCCTCGGGCGCCAATACTCCGGCGCGTTCCATGCGGTCGAGAACGTTGTCTTCTGCTTCACGTTCCCACAAATGCTGGCTCTGCACGGGAAGGATTTCATTCGCGCCACGGCTGCTGGTGTCCGTGACGTCGTTGGCTTCAACCTGCATGGTCGTCAACTCGGATTGACGGCCAGAATGCTTGAGATCATAGGCCCAGAGCCGCGTCTGGCCCTTCATGGCCAGCTTGCGCCCCGGATCGCGCTGTGCGTCTGATTCCTCCGTGTACACATAGGCGGGCAGCCAGAGTCCGGGCTGCATATTCAGGCGCCAGCTATCGAAGTGAAAATAGTATTTGGTTTCTGTGTTGGGTCCGTAGGTCCCGTTGATGCGGACAATGTTGTAGTCCTGGTCTTCCACCCAGATCCTGCCCTGGAAGCGGGTCTCGTCAGAATGCGGACGGGGCACAACGTCAAACACCAGGGTGCGCACTTCCCCGAGGAACTGCTGCCGGACATACTTCAGGTCGTAGTGATCTTTATCGAAGCTGTCGTTGAGAAAGACCATCTGCATGAAACTCTGCTGGCGATAATTGATGCGGTAGAAGGTGTCCAGACGGTCGAGCACGCGCGTCATGAATCTGGCCTTGTTGTGATCTTTGAAGGCCTGATTATTCAGCTTCTTGTCGAGCACCAGCCGGCCCAGGAAATATCTATCTTTATCCGGGATGGTCCAGAGAGCGGTATCCGGCTTCAAGCGCTGGACGTAGGTTTCGACCAGGGGCGTGTAACCATGCATGGCTTCCACCAGCCTGGCTTCCTGGACGAAAATGCGCTCTGTTACCGCCTCGATGCGAGGAGGCGCGGGCGCTGCGGACGTTTCCGCGTCGTCCGACCATCCCCAGGCGGCCGTGGCAATCACCGTCAATGTTAGAAGAACGAAAAACTTGTAAAGAGAACGCATTGTTTGCCTCCCATTCAGGCTTCAGAAAATGTCTTCAATCAGCCAATTCAAAAACTATGTGGACCAGCGCGGTTGAATCGTAAGGCTGGCCGTTGCGCCGCGCAGGATGAAAGCGTATCTGCTGCGCAGCGCGAAGGGCGGCTTCATCCAGCCCATGCCCCAGACCTCGCACCACCTGTTCAACCCGCAGTTCACCGGCGGCGCCAAATGTCACGCGCACCAGAACTTCGCCTTCCAGATGGATCTGCCGAGCTTCCTGGGTGTAGACCGGAAGCGGCTTGTAAGTGATTTCCACCGGCGTCAATGCGGGCTTCACTTCCGTGCGGGCTTTTTGCATGGGAGTGGCTGCTGCCACCTCAGTGAATCCGGCCTGCACTACTGAGCCGGTGCGCTGGTGATCGCCCTGTCCGGGGCCGGCTACGCCGTTGCCAAAACCGGCGCTGGCCACGGTGCCACGGGCGCCATGAGCGCCCCCCGTGCCGTTGCCGGTTCCCGGCCCTGCGGGCAAGTCAAATGACCCGAGCCGGGCCATGGTAAGCGCGCCTTTCTTTTCAGAGGTGCCCTTCACGCCGTTGGGATCGCCAAAGCCGCCGGTCTGGACCTCACGTGGCGGTTTCTGCAAAGTTGCCTGCGCTGAGCTGCCGGAGGCGAAGGAGTCGGTCACGACATCCTTCCTGGGCTTGACCGGAGCCGTGACTGCGTCGTTTGTAGCGAAAGTTCCAGTGACGACTTCCTTTTTGGGTTCCAGTTTGGGAAGAACCGGCTCAGGGGCCTTGAATACTTCCACATGCTCCACTCTGAGTTCCGGCTTGGGGATGTCCGGCTGCGGAATCGTGATCTTGGGCGGGGTCATCTTCGCCAGAACTTTAGGTGGCGGGGGAACGATCTTCGGCACCGGCGGGGGCGGCTCGACTTCAGGTACATATATAGGCGTGAGTTGGGATTGAGTATTCTCGATATGG
>DATDGH010000515.1:0-2394 GCA_036522215.1 Candidatus Angelobacter sp.
GCAGTCGAGAGGGCCAAAGCGTTGATCGTCGACTACGTCTTGGGTTACTTGCTGGATCAAAAACACATTACCAAGGCAACTTATAATCGTCTCGTTGAGGGCCGGAAGTTTATTTACCTTTCTCACCTTCCCAAAGACCACGGAACCGACGAAGAACTCTTCACTCAATATGCTACCGGGATTCAACCAGAAGACTTCGTCACCTACCTGACACGCACCAAATTTGCTCAGGAGTCTGCGACGGGATCTTCGGACCCCCTGGACAAGTTATCAATCGAAGTCATCCGTGACTTTAGACAATGGCTGCCCGACAAGATTCAACGTGGTACCGAGACGCTCAAGATTCCTGAATTGCCTGCGGGGGAAACAAGACAGATCACGACGATCTTGCAATTTCCCGGAGACGTTAGCGTTAGCACTCACAATCTCGAGTTGGTTACCACTTCGGCTCACATTGACGAGGCCCAACAAACGACGATTCAGTTACCAGTTGAAATCAGCGACAAATGGCACTGGCTCAAAATTGCACTTTTCACGGTCGCCGGAGTCATTGGCGTTGCAATCGTCCGGGTCGTGGTCAAGTGGCTATTTGACGTTTCTATCGCGGGTTGGCTAACAGAATTGTATGAAAGGTACATCAGGAAGCGCCGATGGCTCTCCTCTGAATTGGTAAGTGCAGATTGTGAGATTTGGCCGCCCAAGGGTAATGAGCCTAGCCGTTTGCTGCTTGATGCAGAGGCTCGCATCCAAAACCGTCAAGATACCGAAACGTCGATCCGCTGTCGCAGTTGTAAGATCAAGGCAGGCAAAATCGTCGAGGATTTCAGGTCGGTAGAACTAAAGGCCGAGAAGAAAGCACAGACAGTCGAGGAAGTCCCACTCGCAGCCCGTAGCAGCGTGCAGGTGTCAATACACTGCGCAAAGGACATAGCACCCCGATTTCAAGAGGCGCTGCCAAGATTTCCCATGGTAAGCGTCACAATTGTATTTGACGCAGCATTCGGTGCAATTACCACCATGAAGTCGCAAATTGCGTGGAGCAACCCGCACGTTGATCTAAATAGCAACGCATTGCCAATCTCCGTTAATCACGGTGAATCAAGCGGGGAAGTCTCTTAAATCCGCGAGAGGCGTTGATTCTGACTGGTTTGTCTGCTTTCCAGTGCTTTATCTGCTCCAGGTCTGTGTCCTTTTGGTCTGTAACAACTTGCTTGCTCCATGCCTATATCGTTCCCCTGTTGCTGCGATTTGCCATTGAACCCGCCCACCGGCTTGGAAGCATTTCTCGTGCCACTTAAGGCCAGTCCCGCTGAGCGACCTTATGCGGACTATGCGGAATGTTCTTTTGGCCAACAATCGTGGCCTGCAATTCGTCAGCTTAACTGCCTTTGCGCTTTTAAATCCGCCTAATATCCGCGCCTTCTGCCGGTTCATGCTGACCAAGCTGGGCCTTCCGCTTCTTCTTCTACATTCGGCGCTCTCCGATGTGTTTCTGTTGATTCGCCGTTCTCATTTCTCCCACCAATGCCGCTCACGCTTCCGCCCGCCGTCGGCGGGCTCCTCCGGCTTCCGGGGAATGCATCCCTCCCGCCGACGGTAAAGCATGTTGTCAGTCGGTTTGCTTTCCTCCTGCGGCCTGCCGCGCTCCCGGCTCTTGGCCTCTGTCTGCCTTCTGCGGTTGTTTTTTTCTGCTAGCGCCAAGATGCAAGAAAAAAATCAATCCTCGAAAGAGGGACCGGAGAAATCATCATGAGAACGACCACGAATTCAACCCGCAACACATCCAGCAAGAGCGCAAACAATCAGCAGCGGAAGTCCTTCAGCAACAATCTGGTGATCCTGACCGGCAATCTCGGCAAAGATGCGGCTTTCTTTGGCGCCAATGACAGCGCTGCCTCGTTCCGCATGGCCACAAAGAGCAAGTTTGGCGAAAAAGAATATGTCGAGTGGCACTCCGTGGCTGCTTTCCGGAAGCTAGCAACGGAAGTAGTCGAGAAATGCACCAAAGGCAGGTTTATCAGGGTCTATGGCTACCTGCATCACAGCAACGGCGGAAACGATGGCGGGCAGTACAAGACCGAAGCTATTGCGACCAGAATCAAGTACCTGGAGCGCAAGAAGTAAGCCCTACGGGGCATGGCCCAGAAACCCGGCTTCGCCCCTCCATTTTTCACCTGTTGTATCTCCCTCGTTCAACAGTAGGTTCCCGATAAGGAAACAACTGCTGAAGTGCCGTTTTTGGTTGGGTAACGCAAACGGGGAAGCCGTGATTTAGGTCCAAAAAACGCAATCACCTGATTCTAATGAACTTATTTTTTGCATCGCAATTCCAAACAGAACCCTCAACATGGGGAGATGTTCCATCTATCATCGGTAAGCAGATTAACAGTGAGG
>DATDGH010000516.1:0-1803 GCA_036522215.1 Candidatus Angelobacter sp.
CTTGGTCATGAATGACCTGACCGGTCAGCAACGGCGCTGGTTTTCCAGAAGCGCCAGGAGCCATACTTGATCTCATCTGCGAGCCGCGTTTTGCGAATCATCAGTTTCGTTTTTGCAATTGCACTGAGTGCAATCTGTCAACAGGGCACTGAACTCAAAATCACTAAGATGGAACCGCCGAACTGGTGGATCGGTCTGCCCAATCCCATGATCATGTTCACCGGTGAGAACCTGGAGCAAGCCAGGGTTTCGACTGCCGCGCTGGGCATTCGCATTCGCCGCACCCGGCCAGGTGGAAACGGGCATTATCTCTTTGCCTGGCTGGCGATCAGCAAGTCCGCTTTGCCCGGACAGATACCGCTGACCATCGCTACTCAGAACGGAAGACAAACTGTGCAGTGGAAGCTGGAGCGTCGGAATCCTGCTGGCGAAAACCTTCATCCGAATCAGGGTTTCAACGGTTTTGGACCGGATGACGTGATTTACCTCATTATGCCGGATCGCTTTGCTGACGGCGATCCGGGAAACAATTTTCCTGCATCCGGCACCTACGATCGCAACCAGCCGCGCGCTTATCACGGCGGCGACCTGCGCGGGATTCAGGACCATTTGTCTTACTTGAAAGATCTTGGGGTAACCACCATCTGGATCACTCCGATTTATGACAACGATGACCATACTGGCCGCGATTACCACGGCTACGGAGCAGTAGACCTATATAAAGTGGAAGAACACCTCGGCAGTCTGGCGGATTACCAGTCTCTGGTGAAGGCCGCGCACCAACAGGGACTCAAGGTGATCCTGGATATCGTGCCCAATCACATCGGCCCAACCAATGCCTGGGCCGACGATCCGCCCACGGACCACTGGCTGCACGGCACTCGCGAACATCATTTGACCTCCAACGCGGAGTTCCAGCATCTCACCGACCCGCATGCCTCTCCACGTGAATGGCGGAACATTGTGGAGGGCTGGTTTGTCGGCGTGTTGCCGGACATGGACACGGATGATCCGATCACCTCCCAGTTTCTGCGCCAGAATGCCATATGGTGGGCAGAGACTGGAGGGCTTGACGGTTTTCGTCTGGACACATTGCCTTACGTCGACCGCCAGTTCTGGCACGATTTTCATTCTGATATTCACGGCGCGTATCCCCGTTTTAAAACCGTTGGCGAAGTTTCAGGCTTTGATCCGGCCGTCGCTGCTTACTTCGCCGGGGGAAAAACTACGGCTGGAATCGATAGTGGCGTGGACACTGTCTTTGACTTTTCACTGTACGCCGCGTTGAGGAAGGTAGTTTTGCACGATGCTCCGACGAATCTGCTGGAGCAAGTGTTGCAGGATGACTGGATGTTTCCCCATCCGGAATGGCTGGTAACGTTTCTGGGCAATCACGATAACCCGCGTTTTATGGGTGAGCCGGACGCTACGCCGGAAAAACTCAATCTTGCGTTTTCGCTTCTACTCACCATGCGCGGCATTCCCCAGATTTATGCGGGCGATGAGATTGGCATGCCGGGTGGCGACGATCCCGACAACCGACGCGATTTCCCCGGTGGATTTCCCGGCGACCCTCGCAATGCATTTACTCCCGCAGGCAGAATTGCGGAGGAACAAAAGATCTTTACCCAAGTCCGCAGTTTGCTGCATTTGCGCCAGCAGCATCCAGCCTTGCAACGCGGCAAGTACGTGCATATCTTCAGCGATGACCGGACCTTTGTTTACCTGCGTGACTTTCAAGAAAAGAAACAAGCGAGTGCGCGTCCGGAACGGCTGCTCATGTTGATGAACAATGCCGATCAA